>JBKGYB010000001.1:0-34226 GCA_046546295.1 Opitutales bacterium
GCGGAATGTAGGATTAAAGTAGCGTGCAGCAGCAAACGTCCGTTTTAGCCTCTATAAAGACCTTACGGGGGCGTTTGCTGCACGCTACGAAAGAAACCTGTTATAGGCCGCTATGCTTGTTTGCGGGCTTGACCCCGTGACAGCGCTTGCCTCATAGTAGTGACATCAGCAATCCAATACAGCAATATCGCGCGCTCATACTCCGGAGCAATCGGTTTCTTGGTTCCACCTTGGTGGAGCGGGGGCTCGTTACATCCAAGGATCTGGAGGCGGCGAACGAAAAATTCATGGAGATGGTCCAATCCGAGGAGTTGCAAAACGCTTCGATTCTGACGACGCTTCTTTATGATATGAAAGCGCTGGAGGAGGCCCGATTGCTCGAATACATCATGGATGAGCGTCGGATTGGACTGGTTGATCTGAGCCGAATCGAATTGCACTCGCTGCGTCCGCTGAATGTCGATACGTCCCTGTGCTGGGCGACTTCAACAATACCTTTTGACAAAGTTGAAAACACTCATATGCTGGCCACTTGTTATTACTTAAGCGCTCCGGTGGTCAAACAATGGGAGAATCTTCTTGAGGGGGAAATAATCTGGTATGCGACGTCTTTGTCGTCACTGGGGCAGGCATTGGAGCGCCTTGAGGAAATACACGCCGCCGAAGACGCGGCAGCTGCGGAAGAATCGCATGCCTGAAGAAGCGGTGAAGTAAAAAACGGAAAAAATGGCTTACAAAATTCTCATTCTCGACGATGACACGGATTTTAACAGTCTGCTCACGGATATTTACGAGCAAGCGGACTATGTTGTGAGCTCAAAGGTGAATCCGACGGAGGCGCTTGAGGATTTTAAACAAAACGAATATGACCTTGTGGTGACGGATCACAAGATGCCGGATATGATGGGCGCGGAGTTCATGCGGCGGATAAGGAAACTCAAGCCGGAAGTGCCGGTTATCATGGTTTCCGGCTATTTGGAGAATGACACGATCCGCGAGCTTATCAGCGAGGGAGTGGGCGGCGTATTCCTGAAACCTTTGAATATTTTTTCGCTTCTGGAACGGACTTCGGAGCTGATCGAAGAAACCGCCAAGATGAAGGAATCCGGCGTCCGCCGGGATGTAAACGCGTCGCCGGGCGAAGAAGGCGAAGAACCGGAGGAGGCCTTGTCTCTTCAATCTTTTCCCTGCAAGTCCGCCCCATCGGTTGAATTTTCGGAACGTTTGCACAGCCTGCGGAATTTCAAGTCCACGCTCACTTTGATAGGGGGGCCGGGAACGCATTTCCGCTCTATTTGCGAAGATATTCGGAAGTTCAGCGGAAAGGAGGGAGAACGCTTTGTTTATTTCAGCCGGGGTTCTTTTGACGAACGGCAGGCACTGGCCGTCCTTGAAGAAGCCCGGGAAAAAGGGGCGAGCCGTGTCACTTGCGTGTTGCTTGAAGTTGAGAGCATGGAAGTGGAACAGAAACGGTTGGCAGCGCAGCTGCCGAAGCGCGAGGGGCCATTTGAAGCGCTTGATATGGATATACGGGCGCTCTTTTGCATCTGCGGCGACTTGGACGCGCTTTTTGACGAGGGGTGGATCGATGAGGAGCTTTACATTCTGATGGGCACGGCCGAAGTAAAAGTTCCCTCCCTGCGGGATTGCCCCGAAGACGTGCCGATTATGGCGCAGCAAATGGTGGCCGATATCGCCCACAAAAAGGAGCTGCCGTCCGTTCCGCAATTTGAAAAATCGGCTTCCGATTTTCTGCGTACGCGGCGGTGGGAGAGGAATGCGGCGGAGTTGCGGGAGGTCGTAAAGTCCATCATGGAGCGTGGTTCAGGCGACGTGATTACACAGGCTGCGGTGGTGGCGGCGATGGAAGCCGGGCCGGTTGAAAAAGGCGCACGCGCACAGCTGGAGGATTGGCTGGCGGAGATGCGGACGGGTTGCGTGCATTCCGTCGAATTACTTGTCGGAAACGACGCGGCGAAGATCGCTGAATTTTTCGGATCCGACACAAATACAATCAAAGGAATTTTGGAATAGTCGCACCCTGGCGGGTGGAGCGGAATATAAACTTATGGCTGGAAGAATACTCGTTCTGGACGACGAAGAGAATTACGCGGAGATGCTGCGTGACCTTTTACGTGAAAATGACTACCGCGTGGATATGGCGACGCGACCGGAGCTCGCGATCGAACAGCTCGAGGAAATCCCTTATGATCTTGTCATATCCGACTACAAGATGCCGGTGATGGACGGCGCTGATTTTTTGAAAAAAGCGCGCGAGCTTTATCCCAATCTGCCGGTTATCCTCGTTTCCGGGCTGATGAATACGCCGGAACTCGTCAAAGTGGCCAACATGAGCGTGACCTTGGTGATGGAAAAGCCCCTCGACACCCAGGCATTCCTGCGGCACGTGGCGCGTTTTTCCACTCCGATGACAGCTGCCGAAAAGGAAGCCTTGGAGCATGAAAAGGGGGAAGCCGAGGCCGGTTCAACGGCCGGTGGCTATCGATACCCCGAGGAACCGCGATTTTACCGCGCCGTCAGTTCGATGGCGAAACGTTTTCTTCAGGATTTGTGGACAATCGCTGAAAAGAATGGAAGTTGTTTTATTTACGAGCCCAAAGGAGGCGACGGCATGCTGGCAATGAAGGATCTTTCCGGTTGGCTGGGGAACCGCGATCTTCCGGTGCGGACCTTTGATATGGACGCTTTGCGGGGGGGCGGGTCGCACGTGCTGGAGGAGGTCCTTTCGGATGACAGCTGCAGCAATTTAGTCGTTGTCCATTTGAGCGGGCGGGAAGAAATCGAAGAAGCGCGGCGTCTTTTAAAGAATGACTGGGCCGGGCTCGTGGCAAACCAATCCCTTTTTCTTGCCTGCCTTGTCGAAGCGGAGCTTTCGAAACCGGAGTTCCGCGCAAGTGCGGGTGAAAACGGCAGCATAAATCCGCCCTTGGCGTTGCGTGCGCCGGACGCCGCCGAATATGCGTCACGGTTTGCCCGTATGGGAGCCGAGCGCCTCGGCAAGTCGCAATGCGCCCGCTTCACCAATGAAGCAGCCTACGGGATACTTGCTTCAGAGTGGCCCGGCAACCGGGACCAGGTTCGCGAACTCGTGTCGGCTGCTTTGGAAAAAAGCGCCGACGGGCCATTGGAGCTTGCCTTGCTAAGCGAAGGTCTTGGGGTCGCCCTGGACGACGTGCCGCCGCCGAAGGACCGCTTGCACGCTCTCATGAGTCTCTGGCAACGGCGCTATGTTCGGGAGTGCCGGATGTCGCGGGATTTGTCGGTCCGGGAAATCGCCGAAGAATTAAAACTGGATCCGCGGCCCGCCAACGAGGCGGAGCTTGATGCATTTCCCTTGATTAAGCCCGAGCTGGCGGATCTCTAAGTTTTTTATAAAACTTGCAGTTGTCGGAATTTCCAATAGTTGTACAAATATGGCACTGGCCAGAATTCAAGCATCCATCGTGCAGCACCTGCAAAAGATGGGGTACCTTTCCAAGGTGCAGTACGATACCATTGTTGGAACAGATGAAGAGCTTTCCGGCGAGGCGGTCGAAAAGCTCCTGCTGGAGGAATACAAGGTCAGTCAATTTCAACTTGTTCTGGCAAAGGGCAAAGCCTTTGATTTGCCGCCGATCAATGTTCGTCACTGCCTTGTCGACGAGAACAATTTCGAGAAGTTGGACAAGGAATTCTGCCGGGAAAACAATGTACTGCCCATAGGCTTTGCGGCCGATTACATGATCGTGGCAGTGGGCAACCCGTTCAATGTTCAATTGACCAGTAAAATGCAGAAAACCGCGGGAATGCGGATTTGCATTTTGCTGGGACTGGACGACGACATTGCCAACGCGCTTGAAGAGAGCAAGGAGGAGAAGCAGCAAGTTGGTTTCGGGGATGTCGTCGATGCCTTGGGCATGCAATTTAACGATGAGGAGCAGTTGGAGGAAGACTTTTCGGACGAAGAATCCGCGCCGATTATCCAGCTTGCCAATCGGATTGTTGAGGAAGCCTACTATTCCGGCGCCAGTGATATCCATATCGAACCATTTGAAAGCGAAACCCGCGTCCGTGCCCGAGTGGACGGGGTGCTGCGAAACCGCCTGACTATTCCACCCGGCGCCTCTTCCGCCTTGCTTGCCCGTATCAAGGTGATGGCGCAGATGGACATTGCTGAAAAGCGGAAGCCCCAGGACGGGCGTATCGTGTTTAAACAGTTCAACAAGAGAGGGATCGATGTTGACCTGCGTGTATCGACGGCGCCCCTGAACCATGGCGAGGGAGCGGTGATGCGGCTCCTCGACAAACAGAAAAGCGCGCTGCCCCTGCCCGCCCTCGGTTTTTCCGAGCGCAACCTCGGGTTGTACAGGGAGTTGATCCAGCGTTCGTATGGCATGATCCTCCATTGCGGTCCGACGGGTTCAGGCAAGTCGATGACGCTTTATTCCGCTCTCAATGAGATCAACAAGCCGGACATTTGTATCCGGACGGCAGAGGACCCCATTGAGTATACATTGCCGGGTCTATTGCAGATGCAGGTACAACCGCGGATCGGGCTTACCTTTGCCGCGGCGTTGCGTTCGTTCCTCCGTCAGGATCCGGATGTAATTCTGGTCGGTGAAATCCGTGACAGGGAAACCGCTGGTATCGCCGTCGAAGCGGCGCTCACGGGGCACTTGCTTTTCAGCACTCTGCACACGAATGATGCGCCGACCACGATTTCCCGGCTTACGGAAATGGGGATCGAGCCATTTATGATTTCCGCGTCGATTCTTTGTGTTTGCGCGCAGCGCCTCATGCGTCGTGTATGCAAATCATGCATGAAGCCTTATACGCAGGAGGGCAACGAAGCGGCGATTATGGAGCGTGCCATCGGCTGGAGCGGGAAAGTGCGGGCGGCCGGCAAGGAAGGTTGCCCGAATTGCGGGAGTATCGGCTACAAGGGGCGTGTCGGCATCCACGAACTAATGGCAACCAGTGAAGAACTGATCAAAGCCATCAACAGTGGAGAGGAGGCGGCCGTCTTGAAGCGGATTGCCATGCGCAACGGGATGATGACGCTCCACCAGGACAGTCTGCTTAAAGTCCGGGAAGGACTGTCCACCATGGAAGAAGCGCTGGGTACGGTGCCTCCCGACATGGAGGAGTATGAAATCGACCACAACGCGCCCCAGGTTGAAAAGGTGAAGGCCTGAGCCGGGAAATCACTCGACGCTTTCGAGTGTGGCGACCAGCGCTCCCAGGAAGACGAGTTCGGTTTCGCCCGTATTGCGGATGGCTTGTGTCTCGCCGTGTCGCGTGATTTGCAACGTGCCGGGCTTGAATGGATGTTCGACGCCGTTATCCACCACGATGCCGTCTCCCGACAGGCAATAGTAGAAGTCTTCCTCCTCCTCATGGGAATGCGGGCCGACCGACCCCCCGGGTTCCAGACGTACGACGGCAACGCTTTTGATGGCGCTCCCGGGAAACAAGTCGATTAGTTTGTGGGCGTAAACCGCGCCGTTGCCTCCGCGGACCTCCTCGGCGGTTTCCGGAACAATTTCGTTAACATTGGTAATCATACCGTACGGTTTACAACCCTTGGGACGCGATGTCATTTAAAAAATGACCGTGAAATTAAATCTCCCGATATTCGTATTGATTGATGGGCTCACTTTTGTTTCGCTTTCCCGGTACTGCTAGCAGTCGGATCCGGGGGCGTAGCTCAGTGGATAGAGCAGCGGTTTTCTAAACCGTTTGTCGTGGGTTCGAGTCCCACCGCCCCTGCCAGCTTAAGGCCTTGCAAACAAAAGATTTACGGCGTTTCAAGCTTTTGCGGTTGCAAAGCGTGCTTCGTCCTGTCTTGGTTTACAGTTTAATCACAGGAACAGCAGTGCATGGATTCAGTTATGGGAAAAAGTTTATTTGAAAAAGCATGGGACGCGCATGCCGTCCGGGAACTTGCGAACGGGCAGACCCAGTTGTTGATCGGGACGCACCTGATCCACGAGGTCACAAGCCCGCAGGCTTTTGGCATGTTGCGCGACAAGGGGCTGAGCGTGCGGTATCCGCACAGGACTTTTGCGACGGTCGACCATATCGTGCCGACCAACGAGACGGTTGAACCGTACAGCGACCGTCTTGCCCAAGGCATGATCGAGGAGCTGCGGAAGAACTGCAAAGAGCACGGGATCGAGTTTTTCGATACAAATACCGGCCATCAGGGGATCGTGCATATCGTTGGGCCGGAGCAGGGCATCACTCAGCCCGGGACGACGATTGCGTGCGGGGATTCGCACACTTCCACGCACGGAGCGTTCGGGGCGATTGCTTTCGGGATCGGGACCAGTCAGGTGCGCGATGTCCTGGCAACCCAGACGATGGCCCTTAACAAGCTGAAGGTCCGGCGTATCAATGTGGACGGGGTGCTGCCGCCGGGCGTCTATGCCAAGGATGTTATTCTGCATATTATCCGGCTGCTCGGAACAAAGGGCGGCGCCGGATACGCTTACGAATACGGTGGTACGGTCTTCGACAATTTTTCCATGGAGGAGCGCATGACCGTCTGCAACATGTCAATCGAAGGCGGGGCGCGTGTCGGCTATGTCAACCCGGACGCAACCACTTTCGACTACCTGAAAGGACGCCCTTATGCCCCGCGTGACGCGGATTGGGACGCTGCGGTTGAGCGGTGGCGTTCTTTTGCATCCGATGAAGACTGTGTCTACGACGACGTTGTGAATATCGATGCCGCCGGGATCCAGCCAACCGTGACATGGGGGATCACCCCCGGCCAGAGTGTTGGCATTGAAGCCTGTATTCCCACTGTCGAGGACGGGGCAACGCAGTCCGAACGCGAGTCGATCGAAGAAGCGCTCGAGCACATGCGGTTCCAGGGCGGTACTCCGGTAAAAGGCAAAAAAATTGACGTGGCTTTTTTCGGGTCGTGTACGAATGCGCGGCTTTCCGACATTCAGGAGGTGGCTCGCTACCTCAAGGGGCACAAGGTGGCCGACGGGGTTCAGGCAATCGCCGTGCCCGGATCCCAGGTGGTGGCCGCTCTGGCCGAGGAAATGGGGCTGGACGAAGTATTCAAGGAGGCCGGATTCGAATGGAGGTCGGCGGGCTGTTCCATGTGCCTTGCCATGAATCCCGACAAGCTGGTGGGCGACCAGGTTTGCGCCAGCTCATCGAACCGTAATTTCAAGGGGCGGCAGGGAAGTCCCAGCGGGCGTACCCTGTTGATGAGCCCGTTGATGGTTGCCGCGGCTGCGGTTACCGGTGAAATCGCGGACGCGCGGGAAGTTTTCGGCATGGCCGAGGCGGCTTCGGCTTGAAAGAGACTTTAAAAACTGCAAATAAAATTCGAGCATGGCAATTCAACCTATCAAGCAAGTAGCGGGCAAGGGCGTGTATGTACCGGGCGACGATATCGATACGGACCGGATCATACCGGCGCGCTTCATGAAATGCATCACCTTCGACGGGCTGGGCGAGTATCTCTTCCACGACGTCCGGAAGACGGAGGACGGCGAGTTGAAACCCCACAACCTGAACGATCCCCGCTTCGCCGAGGCCTCCATCTTGATAACCGGCAACAATTTCGGCTGTGGCAGTTCCCGTGAACATGCCCCCCAATCCATCATGCGGGCGGGCTATAAAGCGGTGATCGCCGGCAGTTTCGCCGAGATTTTCTTCGGCAACGCAACCAACCTGGGCGTGGTATGTGTCACCGCAAAGGAGCAGGACCGCGAGGTCCTCCGCGATGCGATCGAGCGGGATCCCGATCTGGAAATTACGATTGATTTGGGGGAGCGCCGAATTTGGTTCGACGACGAAAACATACCTTGCGACATCAAGCCCGGCGCCAGGGACAGTTTTTTCAAAGGCACGTACGACCCGCTGGCTGAATTGTTGGACGGGGCGGAGGCCGTTGATGAAGCGGCGGCCCGCCTGCCTTACATGCATGCGGGCTGGGGGCGGGAGTAGGCCCGATTTGAAGGGCAGCCAACCAATCGGCTATGACTTCAATATGGATATATTGAGCAACAGCGGCATTTTTATTTACCCACTGGCCGCCTGTTCCTTGCTCGCGCTTTTTATAACGGTCGAGCGACTATTCGCATTGCGTCGCTCGCGTGTCACTCCCAAGCCCATGCTCCACGCATTTGTGGAAGGGGATGTCGATTCCCTGCAGGGTGACCGGAAATCCGTGCTCGGGCGGATCATTCATTACCACCGCGTACAAAAGCCGGATGCCGAAGCCCTCAAAGCGTTCGCTACTCTCGAAGTAAGCCGTCTTGAGCGGGGTTTGTTCCTGCTTGAGGTCGTGGTTGGCGTGGCGCCGCTTCTCGGCCTCCTCGGGACGGTGACGGGATTGACGCAGGTCTTTTCAAATTTCTCTGCGGAGACCGGGCTGCCCGATCCCGCTACTTTCATAACAGGCATTGCGCTGGCATTAAACACCACGATTCTCGGGCTTGCGATCGCGATACCCGCGCTCGCGGCACACGCCTATTTAATCCGGCGGGTGGAAGCCCAGGCGGCCTCGATTAACGTCGGGGTGCAGTGTCTGGTGGACAATTCGCGGCGAAAAGAAAAGACATGAGCCTGATCGTCCGCAAACGTCGTCCGCCCTCGATCAACATCGTGCCGCTTGTGGATGTGCTCACGGTGTTGCTTTTCTTTTTTCTCATGACGATGCAATTTAAGCGGATCAGCGCCTTGAATATCACCTTGCCGGAAATCCAGACCGCCGGTGAGAACAAAATCGACGAGAAGATCGTGATCACGCTGTCTGAGAAGGGTGACATCCACTTGAACGAGCGCGCGGTCAGTCGTGAGGAATTAAGGAGCGCGATGGAGCTGGCGGGGGCAAACACGCCGGAAATTCCCGTCCTTCTGGTGGCGGATGAGGAGGCGCCGCTCAAACAAGTCACGGCGGTAATGGATATTTGCCGGAGCAACAAACTGAACAAGATCCGTCTTCAATCGCGTTGAGGGGGGCGGCCGGAGCCCGAACGCGCCTCAACGCGAAATATTCCAGACATCGGAGGCGAAGCGTTCTTTTTCGGCCTGAATGTCCAGTTTGTTCAGAATGGAGGATTCACCTTCCCGCTCTTCATCCGTTAGCCGCAGTTCGAGTATTTCGGCGAGGCTTTGGGCGAATGCATTCCGGAAATTCCCGAAATCGAAGTTCGGAGGCAGCGCCTCGCGGGCGATGGAGCCTTGCAGGAGCAGGCCGGAGCGCGTGCGTTTCATGGCGGCGCCGGCTATCTTTGTGCCATCGGGACGCACGACATCGTTGTGGGCGGCTTGAAGAAAGCACTGGTCGGCGGCGACGGTCTTTTTCGGGTTTCCCGCGGCTGCGGCAGGCTCTGTGTTGCAGTCTCTCGGACAAGGCGCGAGCCCGCAGTCAACGCCCGCATTTTGCAGGGCATCCCGGATCTTCCGGTGGACCTCGCCATACAATGTATCGGCCCGTCTACGGGCGGCGGGTAGGCCGGTTTCCAGGGCGAGGGCATAGGTCCAGTCGTTGCGGTGGTCGACAATGCCCCCGCCGGTGAGGCGGCGGCATAGCGTGACACCCGTCGGGGCGAGGGCATGGACGGCTTCGTATTTTTGGGAGTAACCAAAGGTCAGGGCCGCTTCCGTCCACCCGTAGTGACGAAAAACGGCGGATTCCGGGGGAAGCGATGCGAGGAGGGCGGCGTCGGTCCCCATGTTGGCGGCTGCGTCGGCGCGCCTGTTCGGAGCGAGGATAAGTGGCCTCATGTTTTACTTGGATTGGCGACGTTCCCGAATCTCTTTTTTCAAATGCGGCGGAATTCGGAGTTCGTCGAGCTGTTCGTCAAAGGTGGCGGGTGTGGTTTTGAGTTTTCCCGCCACTGGATGGAGGTTGAAGGTCAGATGAGCCGGGCGGTTTTCATATTGCGGGTCGTCGCTTTGTCGCGCGGTTGTGATATTCTCTTCGGCGAGGTTGAAATGCCGGAGGATGCGTCGGCCTATTTCGAGACGCGTGAGGGTCTCCGCTCCGGCCCAGTGAAAGATCCCGTGCAGGTCGCGGCGTTCGGCAAGTTCAATGAAGACCTCGGCGGCATTGGAGGCGGAGCACGGTTGGCGAATCTCGTCTTCAAAGAGAGCGGGACGTTCGTTCCGGGCGAGAGCGGCAAGGATTTTTTCGTGGATGCTTCGTTCCCCGCGGGGGCTGTTTCCCATGAGGATGGGGAGGCGGAGGATCACGGGATCTTCCGGATTGTGTTCGAGGACCTCGCGCTCAGCCATGAGTTTTGTTTGTCCGTACGGATTCGTTGGGGCCGGCATATCCGTCGAACGGTACGGGCTTGTGGCCCGCCCGTCGAAAACCATATCGGTGGAAGCATGAAGGAAGCGCGCTCCCAGGTGGTTCGCGATTTGCGCGAGGTGGCGGGGAAGCATGACATTGAGCGCTTCCGCAAGTTCGGGGTTCGCATCCACCGCGGCGGGAGTGGAAAGCGCGGCTGCGTTGATGATGGCGTCCGGCCAGATGTCGAGGCTCATGGAAGTGAGCGTTTCGGGCTTCGAGGCGTCGATTTGGAGGGTGCGGGCGAGGCCTGTTGCGGGCGGCGGATAGCTGTGCCAGAGGGCGATGACTTCATGCCCCCGCCGGACGGCGGTTTCGGCACAGGCGTTTCCGAGAAGTCCGGAGGCTCCTGTAATTAAGATCTTCATAAAAAGGAATGCGGGTTTTTGTTGCAATCAGCTCACGCCAAGGCAAGATCGAAGGTGAAATATCAATGAAATACGCTGAACTCGCGAACGCCGGTGTGCATGAACAACCGGTCTATGAGCCGGGAAAACCGATTACAACGGTGGCGCATGAATTCGGCTTGGATGCCGGTTCAATCGCCAAGCTGGCTTCCAATGAAAACCCTTTCGGGCCTTCGCCCAAGGCGGTGGCCGCAGGCACGCGCGCTTTGCAGGAGAGCCACTTGTATCCCGAGGCCAGTTGCCGGGCGCTGCGTGAGAAACTGGGGGAACTTCGAGGCGTGGAGCCCGACTGCATCCTGGTCGGGAACGGGTCCAATGAATTGATTGAACTTTTGGGGCACGCTTTTTTGCGTCCGGGGCTGGAAGTTGTAGCGGGCGAGCACGCGTTCATTGTCTACAAACTCGTAGCGAAGCTCTTCGGTGCCACGCCCGTCGAAGTGGCGATGCCCGGGATGCGCCACGCCCCCGAGGCGATGTTGAAAGCAGTGACGGAGCGGACGCGCCTGCTTTTTATCGCGAGCCCGAATAATCCAACCGGGATGGCGAATTCGGAACAGGAGCTGCTGGAGCTGGCGGAGCGTCTGCCGGAGCATGTGATTTTCTGTTTTGACGAGGCGTATGCGGAATATCTTGAAGAGGCCCCCGATTTGCTTTCCGCGATCCGAAAAGGACGGAAAGTTGTCTGTTTGCGGACATTTTCCAAGATTTACGGCTTGAGCGGTTTGCGGATTGGTTATGCCTACGGGGATCCGGAGTTAATCGCTTTGCTGCAGCGGGTGCGGCAACCGTTTAATGTTAATTCAGTGGCTCAGGCCGCGGCTTTGGCGGCTCTTGAGGATACAGCGTTTACGGAAAAATGTCGCATGGAAAATGAATCGGGCCGTCAGGTCTTGTGCGAGGGATTGCGGGCGCTCGGAGTGGAGACGTATCCCGGAGACGCCAACTTTGTGCTCGCCCGGGTCGGCGCCGCCCGAGAGGTGTTCGAGTATTTGCAGCGGCGGGGCGTCATCGTCCGTCCGCTCGACGGTTACGGGTTGCCGGACTGCGTGCGGATTACGATTGGGCGCGAGGAAAACAACAGGAAATTGCTTGCGGAAATGGAGGGCGTGGCCGGGGCGTTCGCGTCGGTAACCGGGGGATGAGCGCGCCTTTGATACATGTAGCGCTATCGCTGGTTGCAGTGGCCTTGCTGCTCCTGTTGCATGCCTATCTGGTGATGTGCGAGATCAGCTTGGTCAAGTTCCGTTATGGAGGCGTGGAAGAGTCCGCGCTGGAACGCTTGAAGCGGCGGCGGAGCATCGCCCGGCTCATGGAAAACGGCGACCAGGTCGGGCGTGTGGTCCGTTTCAGCAAGACACTTTGTACGGTAGCGGTGGGCCTGTTCCTGATGCCCATGGTAAGCCAGTCCTTCCAAGCGTTCGGGGCGGAGCATGCGCCCGGCCCATGGGTTGTGGTAGGGCTCTCTTTTGTGGCGGCTGTGCTTGTGCATTTCTTTTTTGCCGAAATTTTTCCGCGAGGCCTTGCGATACGGGATCCTGTGGCCGGGTTGCGCCGTTCCTACTGGGTATTGTCTTTTTTTCAAGTACTCACGTGGCCGGCGATGGAGTTCTTTCGTTGGCTCAAGGGGCTCTTGTATCGGCGTTTCGGGGTCAACGAAGAGGATGAATTCAATCCCTTGGACCTTGATGTGCAGCTCCGGGCCATGGGGGAGGACAGCAGCGCGCTCTCGCCGATTGTCCGCAAAATCACGCGTCGCGCTCTACAAATGCAGGATCTGGTCGTGCAGGACATACTCCTGCCTCGCAGTCAGGTCGTGCTATACAATCTGGAGGATTCCGTGGAGACGAATCTTGAGCGCATGAAACATGCAGGGCATACGCGGTTTCCCCTGTGTCGCGGGGACCTCGACGCCTGTGTCGGGATTGTACACATAAAGGATATCTTCCGGTGGCGGGATTCCACGGAGGGAATTGACCCGATGCGCTTAAAACGGAGGGTTGCCTCCTTCCCCCTGGAGACGCCGGTGGAAGAGGCGCTGGAGCGCATGCTGCGCGGGAAATTGCATATGGCCCTCGCGATAGACGAGTTCGGCGGCATTGTCGGGGTCATCACACTGGAGAGCATTCTCGAAGAACTGGTGGGGGAAATACAGGACGAGTTCGATACGGAGGAACAAGACCGGATTATTCCGTTGCCTGCGGGCGAGGGCTTTCGAGTGTCCGGCCTGACGCCTCTTCACGAACTCGAAGAGTATTTTGGCATCGAAATCGAGAACGAAGATGTTTCCACGTTTGGAGGATTGATTACCGGCGAACTGGGGCGGATACCATCCTGCGGGGAAGCGTTTTCCTTGCACGGCATGGAAGTGCGTATAGAAGAAGTGGACGAGCGGCGCGTGATTACCGTAACCCTTACGGATGTCAACTCCCCGAGGTCGGAGAGTGGGAGTGGTGGAGTGGTGGAGTAGTGGGAGTGGTGGAGTGGTGGAGTGGTGGAGTGGTGGAGTAGTGGAGTCCCGACCAGCGGGGCTGGTTCCCCTCGCTTGGCTCGGCGGGATTTCGCTTCGCTCAATGGGTGGACTGGGGATTAGTCGCACGCGCCATTGCCCAAATGATCCATTATTCCTACGAATCGATTGAGGGGAGGTCAGTATTGTTTTCGCGTAGGGCGGAGTTAAGTTTCGCGAGCAGCGCTTTGCGGTCGAGCGTGAAAATAAAGCGGTCGCTGCCCAGTTTTTGGTAGGCTTCGGCGAGAAGCTCCGTTTCCGGTCGGCGCATTTGCAGCAGGCGATTGAGCAGGCTGTTGAGCTCGCTTGTGTTGCCGAGCGCTAGTTCCGTGCGTACCAGTTCGGTGAGAAGCCGTTGGTTCTTTGGATTGCGTTTATGGCCCGCCATAAGGACTTTTCGGGCTTGAGCCTTGCGATCAATGCCAATGAAATGTTGGGCCACCGGGAGGAAAATGTTTGGATTGTCGCCTGCGTTGTTGAGGAAATCCTGCAGGTAAATTTCCCCCAGGTCCGGGTCACCCGCCCCATACGAAGCAACCGCACGCAGGCTGTTGAAAATTACTTTGCGCCTGTTCAGCCACCTGGGCTGCTCCTCACGCAGTTCCTCTGCAAATGCAAGGGCGCCCTGATAGTCCTCCGCTTTAATGTGGGCCTCAATCAGCAGAAGGGCGAATGTATCGAGATCGAATTCCTTTCCAAGAGCTTGTTCGTATGTGCGGCGAGCGAGTGCGATGTCGCCTGTGCTTGCCGCGAAGTTTGCGAGCGCTTCGAGGGCCGATGCATCGTTTCGGAATTGCCGAAGTATTCTCCGGGTTTCACGTTGTTTGCGTTCCGTAGCACCGGATGCTTCATAAATATGGAGAAGCTCGATGCGGGGCGCATGGCTTAGAGGGTCATCGACACTCCGGAGAATGGCGTAGCGACGCGCTTCGTCATTATTGCCGATTTCCCGGTGATAGCGGGTCAGCTGCATAAGCAGAGCGCCTCTTTCGGGGAATCGCCCAAGGGATTGTTCGAGTTTTGAGATCGCTTCCTTTCGGTTGCCGCGTTCCCAGCTGATTTTAGAAGAAAGCAGCATCCCTTCCAGAGCTTGCTCCAGCTCGTAGGCGTTGATGTAATCCTCGGCCTCGTCGAAGTGCCCGCGGGCGTAACCGGCGTTGGCGGCGCCTAAGGCAAGAATGGCGTTGCGCCTGGTTGGTTCCGGATCCTCCGGCAGGTAAGTGGCGGCCATATCCCGGATCTTGTCGTCCATCTGGTGACGAAGGAGGAGCCGGATTGTTTGTTTCAAGTAATCCTGATCCTCGCTTCCGCCGTGTTCCAATCCTTTAAGCATCAGTTCGGCGGAAGCTTCCGGACTATTCAGACTCTGTTCGAAAATCGCCCCCAGAACCGCCCGGCCTTCGAGATTGTCCGGAGCGCGTCTTACGCCGAGACGGAGCAAGCGCAATCCCTCCCGGAATTCCCTCTCATTTAATTTTTCCAAGCCCTTTTCAACGTGACGGTTCCCCATGGCCTCCCGGTGCGCGTCCATTCGGAACGGGAGGGCCACCATGCCGGAATAGGTGACTGTATCGAAGTCCTGCGAGTATTTGAAATAAAAGTAAAGCGCGGCGGCGACAGTCAGCCAGCCGGCTACGAACAGACCGGCCATCGCGGCGAACAGTCGGCTCCAGCGCAAAGATATCCGTATTCGCCCGTCGGCGCTTCTTGTTTGTACGGCGAACCCGAAAAGAACGGATTTTTCCCGGACAATGGGAGATTGTTTTTTACGTTGTCGGCTCATGGTTCGGGGTGTGTGGGAAATCAATAGCGCGAGTGCTTGAGACGGCAAGAGATGTACATTGTTCCGTCCGCGGGCCAAGTCAAAAAATAAGGCTCCTGCGAAATCAGTTTAAATTCGGCGCCAGAAAACCGGATTGCAAGATTTCTTAAATTTTTGCTTGATTCAGCGGGGCGGCACACTATTCTCCTGAAACAATTGTCCCCTGCTTCATCAAAAATCAAGTGCAAGGCACGGGGGCCGCGACGTATAATCACCCTCAACAAATAAAATCCTATGAACCCTCGATTCCAAAAATTCCCGCTTGCTCCCATTGTGGGCGCAATTGCCGCAACGGCCATTTCTCTGTCTCTTCCGTCCACGGCATCCCTGTCGGCGTCGCCTCTGGTATCGATCGGTGATACGATGGACGTTTATTTCAACGGCTCCACCAGTCTGCGCCATTCTTCAAATGTTTTCCGTGACGAGCAGGGCGAGGAAAGCGATTTGTATTGGACGATTTCACCCGGTTTTGAAATAAACCTGGGGCGCGGTGATTCCGATGTTAATTTCAACGTAACAACCAGATATGATATTCTCCGTTACGACGATCTCTCCGAACTGGACGCCGAACTGTTCCACATTGTGGCGAGAGGTTCCTATGAGGGCAGTCGTTTGTCACTCAACGGCAGTGCCGCTTTTGACGAATACCAGACCGCGACCGGGGATGCAAACATTGCCGGAGACCTGATTGAATTCGAGACGACAAAAGGCAGTGTGGACGGGGAATACCAATTTTCCCCGAAATTCAGCTTCGGCGCCGGCGCCAGCTACAACGAGAAGGAATACCAAACCTTCCAGCGATTCTTCAATGATCGGGAAACCTATTCATTCCCGTTCGACGTGTATTACAAGTGGACCCCGAAGGTGGACTTGAGCGCGGGCTATCGTTATAGCCAGACTGAAGTGGACGGGCGGACAAGCACTACTGAGCAGGTGGCCAGTTACGACACGGAAAAACACTTTTTCAACGTGGGCATGCGGGGTAATTTGCTGCCCAAGCTGACCGGCTTTTTCAAGGTCGGGTACACGACCCGGGATTCCGATGATTCAGCCCGGAGCCGCTTGGTATTCCAGAACAATCAATTTCAATGGCAGGATGATACAATTCGCCGCGACTCGAGCGGAATGCTCGGTATGGACGCGAATTTCACTTGGGCGACCACTCCGAAATTCACGACACAGCTGAAGCTTTCCCGTGACTTCGGGGCCTCGGGCGAAGGCAATGTAACGGAGAACAGTTCGGCTACGCTTATCGGGAACTACACGATCAACAACTACGTCAGCGCCAGCGGAAATCTGGGTTATACGCGTCGGGATTATCAGGACAACAACGACCGTGAAGACGACCGTATCGATGCGGGAGTAGCCTTGAATTACAGGCCGGACGAGCATTGGACGTTCAGCACCGGCTATAACTATGCGGAAAATGATTCCAATGAAAATGATCAAAGTTGGGACGAACATGTTTTCCATTTGACGGCTTCGCTTCGTTACTAAAAAGTTGGAACGTTTAATACGGGAAGCGGTCATAAAAAGACCGCTTCCCTTTATTTCAGCAAGGGTTGGACCCCTACTTTCTTTACTCGTGTTATGAGACGACTGACGCTATTCACAGCTATGCTACTTGCCCTGTTGCCATTTGTGCTGCAAGCCCAGGACGGCGGCCAAAGTCAAGGTGGTTATTCTTCAGGAGAGGCGGACGCTGGTACGCCCTCTGCCACGGCAAGAGGTCAGCAAGGTGGCGTCGGAGGCCCTACCGGGATGGGGATGGTCGTTGCCGAAAACTACGAGCTGAAACCATCGGATGTCGTTGAGGTTCAGGTCTATCGGGAAGAGGATCTGCATAAGCAAGTGAGGATCGAAGGCGACGGGAGCGTAAACTTGCCGCTGATTGGCAAAGTGAAGGTTGGAGGCATGACAGTGTCGGAGGCCCAGTCGCTCATTACCGAGCTGTATGAGCGGGATTATCTGGTTAATCCTCAGGTTTCACTGCTCGTAACTTCATTTTCCCCCAAAGTTGTTCGTGTGCTTGGGTCGGTAAGCAGGCCGGGGCCGGTCGAGATCCCTTCGGATCGTGAGTTGACGCTCACGGATGCAATAGCGGGTGTCAACGGCATCACACGCCTCGGAAACCCGAAATCAATCATCATCAAACGAACGGATGAGGACGGGAAAACCCGGAACATGGAAGTGAATTTCAATAAAATTATCACGGATCCCGACAGGAAGGATATTGTCCTGCAGAAAGGCGATACGATTTGGGTACCGGAACGGATCATTTAGATCAAGAATAGGGCGTTATGAGAAACAGTTATATCAAGGGCGGCATCGATCCTGCCGATGGGGGTTACGGCGGTTATGGCGGGGGCTACGGCGGCGGCTATGGCGGTGGTTATGGCTACGGCAGCTATGGCGGCGGCGAGGGCGGCGGCCCCCAACGCAGCGCCAAGGATTATATGCTCATGCTTCGTGAGCGGATCTGGTATTTGGTCGTCGCGTTCTTCATTGTTTTTTCGGGCGCCGTGCTGTACACCTTTAATACGACAAAGGTCTATACGACTAGCTCCAAAGTTCAGCTGCTGCGCGACGATCCTTCTGCTATGGGAAACAGCGGACAAGTGGAGGCTCATCAGATCAATTCGAGCGAGGATCTGAATACACAGATCGAAATTCTGGAGAGCATGACCATTGTAAACGCGGTCAAGGATCGGCTCCAGGAGGAAGAACGCGAACAGTTTATGGAGCCCTACCGGGATTCGTACAGTTTCCTCCCATCGCTCAATATCTCTGAAATCCTGATGCGGAACCGGCGTATCATCCCGGAACGCATGAGCTTGATTGTGAACATTGCGTACACCCACCCGGATCCGGAAATGGCGGCGCGGGTGGCGAATCTGTTTGCTGATGAATATATTGAGTACAACCTGAGCCATAATATCGACCAGTCGATGCAGGCGGTGGAAGACCTTCGTACCCGTGCGGATCGGCAGAGAGAGGAGGTTGAAGACTTGGACATGCAACTCGCGGAATACCGTGAAGACAACAATGCCGTTTCTCTCAGCGAACAGGAAAATATCGCACGTCAACAACTTGCGACGCTGAATGACATTGAATTGTCGGCCAGGAACGAATTGGACAAATACCAGACCCGCCGGAATTTGATCGAGATGTACCAGGTCGAGGGGAAGGATCTTTGGCAGCTATCCTTTATTGCCGAACAAGAACGCGTGCGAAACTTATTGCAGAGCCTGTCCGATCTGGAAGTTGAGATCTCCACATTAAGCAAGCGATACAAGGAAAAGCATCCGGAAATGATCCGCTTGCTTGAAGCAAAGCGGGAGACGCTTGCCGAATTACAGGAAGCCTCACAAAATGCGGTGGATAAGGTGTATGCGGGCTATGCCGAAGGCTTGGAAAACTTCGAAGTCGCCGAAAAGCGACTTGCCCAAAAGGAACAGGAATTGATCGATTTGAGCAAGCTGCGCGTTGATTACGCTTCTTTGGAACGTGAACTTGATGTTCAGGAAGGATATTTGGAGGCGATTATCGGACGCATGACGCAGGAGCAGACGGAGGTGAATTTGAAAAACCCGAATGCCCGGATCGTGGATGAAGCCTTTGCTCCGGCGCCCGAGAATTATTCCTCGCCCAATATACCGATGAATCTGGCTGCCGGCTTTTTTGGCGGTCTTGCCGTGGGGACCGGCCTGGTCTTTCTTGTGGCCTTTCTTGACGACCGTGTGAAGAGCGCCTTTGACATTGAAGGGACGATCGGCCTGCCTCTTCTGGGCGTGGTGCCGCGAATCAAGAAACTTGATACTAATTCCAAGGCGCAGGCGGTTGCGACGAATGCGGATCAGCATATAACGGAGATCTTCCGGTCGATGCATTCGACGCTCAAACTGAATGATGAAAGCAAGCATGCTAAGGTTGTGCTTGTGTCCAGCACCATTCCGGGAGAAGGCAAGTCGTTTATCAGCTCCAATCTTACGCTCACTTTCGCAAGCCACGGCGAGAAGACGCTGTTGATTGACGCCGATTTGCGCCTGCCGAATGTTGCCCGCTCGCTTCAGCTGGAAAACGAGGTCGGGTTGTTGAATCATCTTACGAAGGGAGACAGTTTGGATGATGTCATTCTCAAAGAGATCTATCCGAATATGGATGTGCTCACTTCGGGCGGGAAATCAAAAAATCCCACTCAAATCATGAGCAGCGCTGAGTTTGAGGCGATGCTTGCTGAATTGCGCGACCGATACGACCGGATTGTTATTGACTCGCCGCCATTGGCTGCGGTCAGCGACGCACTGACGCTCCTGCCTTACGCGGACGGGGTGGTCTACGTCATCAAGTTCAATACAGTGAAGCGCAAGACGGCGATGGCAAACATCCGACGCTTGTGGGAATCGGATACGCCTGTTTTCGGGGCGGTGTTGAATAATATCAGCGGATCCTTCTCCAGTTACTATTATTCACAGGCAACGGACCCGAGCTATCAGGATTATTACATCCGCCAGGAGGAGGAACTGGAAGAGGATCTGGCTGCGTCGGTTGAACCGGGGAAGGGCAAGAGTTAGCCCGGGTTCCCCAAGATCGGCTTGAACGCACATCCTCCATGTTATCAGGGGAGCCGTTATTTGCGGGGTTACAATGACTGATTCGTGGCCCATTTTACACGAAAACGAGCTATGCTCTATTGTGCGGCGGCCCGTCTGAGGCGGTCGTTGATGGCGCGCCCGATACCTTCTTCAGGCGCCTCCTCAAGGTGCAATCGCTTGTAACCGACATCGTCCAGGCGTTGTATCAGATCAAATAGATTATGCGCCATAGTGGCGAGGTCGCCGTCTTCGGACAACCAGAAAACATGTGAGGTATCCGCCTCCACCTTCGGTCTGCGGCAGAGAATATAAGCGTTGTCCGCATTTGGCGGGCGTTTATTCAGAGCTTCCGGGCTCGTGCCATGCTCAAGTAATCGAATATTCGTTTTCGGGCTGTAGTGCTTTTTCAACCGGCCGGGTGAGCATTGCGCGCCCGCGCTGTTATAGCCGGAAAGATCGTCGAGCGGGTGTTGGAGAAGTTCCTCGATGCGGGTCTTTTCCAATGGCCCGTGTCGAAGGATGGCGGGCTTTGTTTCGTTGCGCAGGTCGACAATGGTTGACTCGAGTCCGTGAGGACACGGGCCACCATCAAGAACGCAGGACAGTCGGTCTCCCAAAGTCCGGCGGACATGTTCCGGCCGTGTGGGGCTGACATAGCCGAATGGATTCGCGCTCGGCGCGGCGAGGGGAAAATCAATGCGCGAAAGCAGCTCCTGCAGGACGGGGTGTGACGGAACACGGAGTGCGACGCCGGGCAGGCCGGCTGTGACAATGGAAGGGATTTTCGGCCGTTTGTGCAGGAGCACTGTCAAGGGCCCGGGCCAGAAATGCTTGGCCAGCGTGTGGAACCTGGAGTTGAGACAGGCGCAACTTTCCGCCATGGATGCGTCCTGCAAGTGGACGATCAAGGGATCGACAAAGGGGCGGCCTTTTACTTCGAAAATCCGGCGCACGGCAAGTTCATCCAATGCGTTGGCGGCAAGACCGTATACGGTTTCCGTCGGGACGGCGACGAGCCGGCCGTTGCCGAGGGTACGGGCGCAAAAGTTGAGCGTTTCGTCGCTCGGTTCAAGGATCTGACAACTTGCCGCCATGAATGGCAGTAGGGTTGGTCGGGTGGGTGCTACAAAAAAATCCTTCCTTGTCTAAAAGGAAGGATCGCAAAGCAAGGTTTTGTTGTGAGCCGCCCTCACTTCATGGTGAGCATATTGCGGGCGCGCTTGATGCGATTGGACACGCGTCGCTGTTGCTTGGCGGACAGGCCCGTCATTTTGCGGGGAAGGATCTTGCCTGTTTCCGTCACATAGCGGGAAAGCTGCGGCACATCCATGAACGTGTAGTCCAAAGGGTTTAATGATCGGGTTGGTTTTTTGCTGGTCTTGGTCATCTTGCAGCCAAGCTATGCGATGCGATTGAACATGCAAGAAATTTTTTTAAAAACAGCGCTATTCTGAAGTTCGGATAATTTCGAGAAACGGCGCCAGCACGCTGTTGGCCTTATCCGGGCCGATGCCTTTGATGGCAGTGGCCTCGGCCGTTGTTTGTGGCCGGCGATTCGCCAGTTCCACCAGTACGGCATTCGGGAAAACCGTGAAGGCTGGTTTTCCCGCTGCCGCGGCCAGTTCCCGACGTTTGCGGACCAGCCGTGTGTAGAGGGCCTTGTTTTCCGCGGTTTGTTTTTCGTTGTCGCGCTTTCCATGCGGGTCGCCCGAGGGCTCGGCCAAGGACAATGTTACGGTTTCCACGCCCCGCATCACGCGAGCGCCGCGTTCCGTCAAACCAAGAAGCGGAAAATCCTGTTCGGTTACGGTTTCGACGAGTCCGGCGGCTTCCATTGCCTCGAACAGGTTTTCTATGAAAGAGCGGCCTTTGTCTTTCAGAATGCCGTGCGTGGAGAGCTGGTCGATTCCGGCTTCCCGGAGTGGAGCGGCGTTGCTCCCGAGCAGACTCTGCATAATTTTACGTTTCCCGAATCGCGGGGTCCATTTATCCGGGCCGTGCCGCCGGCTCATCCTTGCGACGCCGCTGAGGGCCTTGCGAACAGCCGAATATTCATCCTCCCCGAGCGGGCGGGCCGTCACGGTCGCCGTATTGGCACAGGCGTCGCAGCGGCCGCATGCCCGGCTTTCGGTTTCACCGAAGTAGTCGAGAATCCAGTTTTGCCGGCAACTGCGCGCATAGGCGAAACGGATGACCGATTTCAGACGTTCCTCGTCACGAGCCGCTTTTTCCGCAAGGGCTTGCCCGTCGATCGGGAGTTCCGAGCCTCGTTGCCCCAGTTGCCGGATGCGGGTGCCTCGAACCCGGCGTCCCGGAATATCAAAGCGCTCGATCCATCCGTGACGCGTTAAAACGGAGATGGAAGTGCTTACCGCCATGGGATTGACGGAACGGCCCATTTTTTCACAGAGTTCGTCGACGGGAAGCCTGACCTCATGGTTCGCATCGCTTTCAGCGCATAGCAGGTCGAAGACCTCGGCAATCAGGGCTTTGCCCGGGTTGGATCCTTCGATGAAAAAATCCTGCACCCGTTTATCGGCATAGGAGAAAAGCATTTCACAGACGGCGGGCAGTCCATCGCGGCCGGCGCGCCCGCCTTCCTGATAATAGGCTTCCACACTGCCGGGCATTTCATAATGACAGACAAAACGAATATCCGCCCGGTCGATGCCCATGCCAAACGCATTTGTCGCCACGACCACGTTGGCCTCTCCGCGCATGAAGCGTTCCTGTGCCGTTGTGCGTTCTTCGTCGCGGAGGCCGCCGTGGTAGTGAATCACTTCAGTTGTCAGCGGTTGGATTTTTGCGGCCACAGCCTCCACGGATTTGCGGGTGGCACAATAAATAATGCCGGTTCCGTGTTCCCGGAGAAGACGCTCCAGCACCTCCATTTTTTCCTTTTCAGAGGGGGTTCCGGTAACGCGGAAGCTGAGATTGTCCCGGGCAAAGCCAGCGACAAAACGCGCGGGATTCCGCATGCCCAGGTTGTGAATAATGTCATTTTGAACATCGGGAGTAGCCGTTGCGGTCAATGCGATACAGGGGGGCGACCCAAGATTTTCGCGGGCGACCCCCAGCCGCATGTAGTCCGGCCGAAAGTCGTGCCCCCATTGCGACAGGCAATGCGCTTCGTCAATGGCCAGAAGACTGATGGCCTCGCGTGGCACGGCTTCCATGAAGCCTTGGGAACGGAAGCGCTCCGGCGCGACATAGACCAGCTTCAGTTCGCCCCTGCTCATATTGTCGAGGGTGGCGCGTTGTTCCGCGAGGCTTTGTGAGCTGTTGAGAAGTCCGGCCGGAAGTCCGCGCGCCCGAAGCGCATCCACCTGGTCTTTCATTAGAGCGATCAGCGGGGAGACGACGAGGGTGGTGCCGGGCAGCAGAAGCGCGGGCAGTTGAAAGCAAAGACTTTTTCCTCCACCGGTTGGCATGACCACCAGAGCGTCCCGCGAGTTGAGGACTTCCTGAATAATCGCTTCCTGTGGAGCCCGGAAATTTGGAAGTCCAAAATATTGTTCAAGTGTCTCTGTTGGGGTCATAAATAAGAGACTGTGCAAACGTTCATCTTCATGCCAAGAAAAAGCGTATTATTTACGGTGGATTTTTATCCGGGGCAAGCAGGTGATGGGTGATCCGCCATTCTTTGCCTTCATGGTAAGCGAAGAGCTCGGAGAATGCCATGTAAAACAAGCGCCAGCGGCGCCACCAGACGCGGGAGTCACTTGGCGCGTAGCATCGGCTGAAGATCTCCGTGATTTGATCACGGGCGGCGTCGTGGCGCGCCAGCCATGCCTCCGCCGTTCGGCTGTAGTGTTGTCCGTTTATTTCCCATGAGGCCTCCTCGTGAAAAACACCTTCGGCGGCAGCTGGGAGGAGCGTCGACGAGAGCATGACTCCGCCGGGGAAGAAATGATGGGCCAGCCAATCGTTGGAGCTTTTTGTCTCAAAGAGATACGCGTATTTCCGGTGCGAGAAGCTTTGGATAAAAAGCTTGCCGTTTTTCCGCAGCCAGGCGGCGGTTTTCTGGAAGAGCTCCCGGTGGTTACGGGTGTGTTCAAACAGTTCGACGGCCAGGATCCGATCAAATTCCTGTGCGGGCTGGTAAGCATGGATGTCTTTTCCGACCACCCGAAGGTTTCGGATGTTGCGCCGCTCGCATTCGTTTTTGATGTAGGCCTCCTGTAAGCGTGAGTTGCTCAGGCATACAACGGTTGTAGCCGGGTGGTTTGCGGCGATCCACAGGCCGAGGGCGCCCCATCCGCAACCTGCGTCCAGGACATTTTGGCCGTTGCCCACCCCGGCGCGCTCACAAGTCAGACGAAGCATGGCGGTTTCGGCTGCGGCAAGGTCGGGGCAGCCTTCCGGCCAATATGCGGAACTGAATTTCAGCTGCGGACCGAGGACGGTTTGAAAATACTCGACAGGTATTTCGGGCTGTTCCGTTTTGACGGCTTCTCCAGTCCTATCGGGGGGACGCGCCTCGATGCGGCGCAGCCAGTCCCAATCGCTCAAATTTTCCCTTGCGGCGGCACGCAGGCGTTCGCGCAGCAGTT
Organism: Opitutales bacterium; assembly: GCA_046546295.1. Classification (GTDB taxonomy): domain Bacteria; phylum Verrucomicrobiota; class Verrucomicrobiia; order Opitutales; family Coraliomargaritaceae; genus JBKGYB01. The sequence goes on from JBKGYB010000001.1 coordinate 24,208, forward strand.
GCCGTACGCCGGCCCGTATCCAGCGGTCTGAAAGGCAGCCCCGTTCGGCAAGTTTAACGACGGCGCTCATCGCCTTGCATGATCCGGATCTTATTGGCGACTTCTTCTTCCCGCCCCGTTTCCGTGCGGATGAAGAGTTCCTGCAAGCCGCGGGCTGACTGGGTGACTGCTTTCAATCCGCCCGGTTCGGAACGCTGGATATTGACGGCGCCGGTGCTCCGGTTTTTTCCGAGTGATTTACCGCCGTAGGAACGTCCGATGATCACCCCGAGTACGCCGGAGACGTTTTCGATCCGATCAAGGATCCTGCGGCATTCCTTCGATGTTGTCTGGTGGCGTCCGCGGGTAGGCATGAGCTGCTTGCATTGGAGTTATGAAATGTTCTTCGAAACTTGATTTACGGTGTTTTTTGAAGGAGTTTATATTGTATATGACGGAAATGGCAAAAACGGACCCTAACAAGAAAGTGTATCCGGCGCAAGGAGGCAAGTTCAGTATGATCGATCTTCTTCGGAGTTTTGCGGACCCTGAACTTGAAGTGGATGGAATGCCGCGGATTTCGGATTTGCACCTTAAGGCGGGGGATCCCGTCCGCTACCGCTTTGACGGGGAACTCGAAACCATTGACGAGGGCGAGCCCCTGACCGAAGAACTGGTGCGGGAACTGGTTTTTCCGCTCTTGAGCGAGGATCAACGGGAGCGCCTTACATCGGACACGTCTTTTGATCTGGATACGGGGTTTTCGTGGGAGGAAGAGAATATTAACTTTCGTCTGAATGTCTTTCACGACCGGGACGGGATGGCCTGCGTCATGCGCATGCTCCCCAAGCACATCCCCGAAATTGATCAACTGGGCTTTATGAACCCCCAAGTCTGGCAGGACCTCGTTACGTTGAAGCAGGGGCTCGTCCTTGTTTCGGGAGTAACGGGCAGCGGCAAATCAACGACACTCGCGAGCCTGATCGACTACATCAACAAAAGCCGGAAGGTTCGCATTATTACGCTGGAAGATCCGGTGGAGTATGTTTTTCACAGCGAACAGGCGTTGATTTCCCAACGGGAGCTCGGGCGACATTTAACCACTTTTGCATCAGGCCTGCGCAGCGCGCTCCGGGAAAACCCGGACATTATTTATGTTGGCGAGATTCGTGATCCGGAAACCGCAACCCTGGCCCTGACAGCTGCCGAAACCGGGCACTTGGTGCTTTCAACCCTCCATACAAAAGACGTCAAAGGCGCCTTCAGCAGGATTGTCGACATGTTTCCCGGCGAACGAAGCAACGAGATTTCGGCTCAGCTGTCTTTTACCTTGGCGTATGTGATCAGCCAGAAGCTGCTTCCGCGTGCGGAGGGCAACGGTCGGGCGCCGGCTTTTGAGGTGTTGAAAAATACCACCGCGCTCGGCAATATTGTCCGGACCGGAAAAACACACCAGATCTACGGCAAGATTGAAACAAGCGCCAACGAAGGAATGAATACGATGGAGCAGCATTTGATCGCACTGTACCAGGAAGGAGTCATCACAAAAGAGGATGCTGTCGCGCACGCCAATGACCCGGCGATCGTCGAGCGCTTGCAATAACGTCTCCAGCAGCCCGTCGGACTTGCCTGCGGCCCACAGGGACCTGCGGTTATTTAGATTTGTCAAAAACGTTCCGCTTCGGAAATATATCAGCTTTATTTATGGCAAAACAGGAAAAACAAGTGACTTGGGGCGGACGTTTTACGGAAGGCCCATCGGATTTAATGGTGCGTATCGGGGAATCGGTCTCTTTTGATCAGCGCCTGGCCTGTTTTGACGTGCAGGGTAGCAAGGCGCATGCCGCCATGCTGGCCCATGTCGGACTTTTGGAGACACAGGAGCGCGATGCCATTCGGGCGGGGCTGGACGCGATCCGGGAATCCATTGAAGCGGGCGCCTTCGAGTGGGATCCCCGGCTGGAGGATGTGCACATGAACATTGAACAGGCGTTGACCGCGCGCGTGCCGGCTGCGGCCAAATTGCACACCGGCCGGAGCCGGAACGACCAGATCGCCACGGATATGCGGCTTTGGTTCAAGGACGCTTGTGATAAAATCGATCTGTCGTTAAGCGCGGCCAGTTCGGCGCTGGTGGAATTGGCCGATCGCACGAAAGAAGTGCGACTACCGGGCTATACTCATTTGCAACGGGCGCAGCCAGTGTCGATGGCGCATCATTTGCTCGCCTATGTCGAAATGCTGGATCGGGACAGGCGCCGCTTCTCGGCCGTCCATGAGCAGGCCAATGTTTGTCCTTTGGGGTCGGGTGCGATCGCCGGAACGACCCTGCCGATAGACCGTGCGTACGTCGCCCGCGAGCTGGGGTTCGTTGATGCAAATGGGCAGCCCCGGATCACCCGGAACAGTATGGACGCGGTCAGCGACCGGGATGTGTTTATTGATTTCGCCTCCGCATGTGCGACAACAGGCGTCCATCTTTCCCGGTTGTCCGAAGATCTGATTCTTTGGAACAGCGGGGAGTTCGGTTTTATTCATTTGCCGGACGCCTTTACAACGGGGTCCAGTTTGATGCCGCAGAAAAAGAACCCCGATGCTTTCGAGTTGATTCGGGGCAAATCCGCGCGTTTGAGCGGCAACCTGCAATCATTGCTTGGGATGGTGAAAGGTCTGCCTTTGACCTACAACCGGGATCTGCAGGAAGACAAAATCCCGGTTTTCGATTCCTTTGACCAGATTCATTTGATGCTCGATACGGTGGCCGCATGCATTGCAGGGGTTCAGGCAAACAAGGAACGTTGTGAGGCGGCCGTTGCCGATCCCGCCCTCCTTGCAACGGATGTCGTCGATTATCTGGTTCTGCGGGGCGTGCCCTTCCGTGAGGCGCATCATGTGGTGGGATCGCTCGTCCGTGTTGCGGAAGAACAAGAGGTGCGTCTTGATTGTCTGCCCTATGAGTCGGTGGTTGCCATCCACCCGAAACTCGGGGAGGACTGGAACCAGGTGTTCGATCTCGACCGGGCCTTCCGTGAGCGGGAAAAACCGGGCATGCCGGGCCCGCGGGAAGTTGAAGGACGGATTGAGCGCTGGCGCAGTCAAGTCTGACAGGCTGCTAAATGTCGGCGAAAGAAAAAGGACGTTCCGGGGAGCCTTCGTTGATGGCCAGACGATCCCTGACAATGGGAAGGGTCAGGATGACCGCGGGCTTGTTGTCGGCCTGCCCGCGGTAAGTGGTCTGGCCCAGCCACGGGCTTCGTTTTTCAGCGAACCGGTAGCCCCGGCTTTCCAAATCCTTCCCGAGCGCCACCATTTTTGTGCGGCTCATGCCGGTTCCTTGAAAATCCAGGACCAAGTGTCCGTTGTCGCCCTTTTCGACGTCGAGCGTGCATTCGACCTCGGGTGTGTGTTTTTGGATGTAAACGAGGACTTTTGCGGCTCTTTCGAGCCGGTGCCGTAGAATGCGCGGTTTCATGGCGAAGCAACTTACTCCAATCTTTCTCCGGAATCAAGAAGCGCCTTCTTAAAGGAAATAACGACGCTGCTTTTCGCTGATGGGAAGGCTGAGTTGCTCCATGACAGCGAGCATGTCTTCCCAGACCCGGCGTTTGGTCTTCAAGGTATCGTTGCGGAGAATATAGGAGGGGTGAAAGGTGACCATGAGGGGGATATCCGAAAAGCTGTGCCAGACGCCGCGTATCCGCCCCATTTTCCGCGCAGGATCGTGCCCGAGGAGTCCGTCAACGGCGGTTTTCCCGAGCGCAACCACAACTTTCGGTTGAATGATCTCGATCTGGGCATGCAGATAAGGCAGACAGAAGCGCATTTCCTCCGGGGTGGGCGGGCGGTTGCCGAATGACTTGTCATGTTCGGGACGCCATTTGAGAATATTCGCAATGTAAACGGATTCACGGTCCAGGCCCATGGCTTTGATGATCTGATCCAGCTTGTGGCCCGCTTTGCCCACGAAGGGCTCGCCGCAGGCCGCTTCCTCGGCGCCCGGCGCCTCCCCGCAAAACAAGAGCTCCGCTTCCGGGGAGCCAGCGCCGAATACGATTTTGCCGTCCGGCTCAAGGCGTTCATTGCAAACCGGGCACGCTTCGACCTGTTTTTTCAGTTTTTCCAGGCGCGTGGCGGGATCGCCTGCCGGGATTTGAACCGAAGGCGGGGATTCCGGGATCGGTCTGGTCTTTGATGTTTCCCGCTGCGACGTCTCTTTGCGCGTTGATTTGGAAGGAGCGACGGGCAGTGATGCGGCGGGGGTACGGGTAGACGCATCGGCTGCGGCACGCGGGCGGGATGTGTCGCTTTGAGCGCTTCCGTCCCCGGCGGGGCGCGGCGCTGATTCGGTTAACGTGGTCCAGGCCGCTTCGCTGACAAAAACCTGTTTCGTTCCCGTGTTGCGGAGTCGTTTGAGTTCTTCATGGATTGCTGCAAGGGCTGCCTTCATGGAACCGGATCCTGAAAACCGGAAGGGCCGGAGGCAAGAGCGCAAATGTTTTTGCCTATAAATCGGGGCTGCGTTGAATCGCACGGAATCACTCATCGCTGGAAAGCCCCGCTTTTCTTATTAATCTTTTTCTGGCGCCAAATTAGCAATTCTTATTGTTAGGATTCTTGTTTCTAAAAAAATTGTAAATACCGAATGGTTTTTATTTGAACCTTTACACGAATTTATCCTATGTTATACGTAGACTCAGGACAAACCTGCCAGCTATATCCCATCCTAGTGTCTATATCCCATTATAGAATCCCGTTAATGACAAATTTATATGAGTGAAAAGGCGACGCTTTTGGAGAAGACGCCACCGATTGCAAAAGCGGGCGAAAAGTCCGGTCAAGCGGACACGGGCGGAGAATCCGGTCAAGCGGACGCGGGCGGAAAGTCCGGTCAAGCGGACGCGGGCAAAGAGTCCGATCAAGCTGACGCGGGCGAAGAGTCCGATCAAGCACAAGCGGTCGGATCGGAGACCGTCGCCCAAGAGGTAGAGCCCCAGATGACAGTGTTCCAGGCAGTGACATACGGGTCCTTTGTCCTGACCTTTTGTTTGGCGGGTTTCGTCGCACTCGTTCTGTTCCGAAAGCTTGCGAAACTCTTGGAACCACGGTTTATTTTCGGCGCGAAAGCGCTGGGGGCAGGATTTGTAATAGTCGCGTTACATGGAGTTTTTGCCACCTACCTCTATACAAACTTTCTTTATGGTGAGTCGGAAGCCATGCCCGTGGTGTTTTCCATGGCCTTGTGGATTGCGCTTGGCCCATGTGTAGGGGTGGTTCTCGGGCATTTGCTTACACCGGGAAAGCGACCTGAGCGTGCTCGGCTGATTGTCAATACCGCGTTGTATGGCATTGTGTTTTTTCTTGCCACACTCAGTCTCGCCAGTGGCATTAAAGAGAACGCAGCGCTGATTTTCTCTCTCCTTGCGATGTGCTTGTATATCGTTCCGCTTGCGCGTATGCTTGTCGATTTCCACACCGCGAAAGCCCGGCATTCCGAGCTGCGGGGAATATGGAATCAGTTGCTCATTTATGGATTGGTCGTTTTTCCCGCGCTCATTCTCTTGCTTGGTTTTGTTCGGCTCTGCGGGCTCGATGCCGGATTAACCCAGTTTTTGATCAATTTCCTGCTGTTTGACTTTGTTCTTCTGAGCGGAATCGCCATGCTCGGGGCAGCCGACGAAATGACGGAGGCGGCCACCGCGACTTCGACGGATGCCGCAACGACGCAATTGAACGCGAAGGCGCAAGACGACGACACGTCTTCGAAGGCCAAGCCGAAATCACCTGCGACGGCTGAGCCGGATACGGCTGTTTCATTCGAAGCGGAGAAACAAGAGGATCATTCCCCGGATGCCGCAAAGCAACCTTCCCGGGAAAAGCCCCAAAGCGAGCCTGTTCCCCCGAAAAAGCCCGGCCGCTCGAAGTCGAAGGATAAGCCGGCGGCGCCGAACGCGCCCTCGCGCCTGAAAGCGCCGTCTCGTCCGAAGAAACGCTTCTAAAAAAATTAAAGCTAAAACCAAAACCCCAGCCACGCAATGATTATGGATATATCCGGAATGGGTTTCACCGATGAAGTCAGTTCACTTCAGCCGGGAATGGAACTCGGCAATCTGCAAATCGTCAGTTTCGTCGGCAAGGGAGCGATTGGCGAAGTCTATCTCGCTCAGCACGAGACACTTGGCAAGGAATTCGCTGTTAAAGTAATTCCCAAAGGGTTTACTGAAGACGAGGCGCAATCGGTTTTCAAGCAGGCTGCCCGAATCCAGAAAAATTTGGACCACCCCCATATTGTGCGGATAGATGATCTGGGTGAAGAGGATATGTTTTACTGGTTGCGGATGGAGTCTATTGAAGGCGAGCTTACCGCCGACAACATCCGGCTTCGCTCACTGGAAGACCTGATGCAACACACCAAAGCTCCCCTGAGCGAGGAGGAGGTGTGTTATTATCTGTACTATCTGTTGCTTGGTCTGGACCATGCGTTTCGGCAGGATCTTGTCCACGCCGACTTGAAACCTTCCAATGTGCTGTTGGCTGAAGAGGGTGTGAAAATCGCTGAACTTGGAGTTACGGATTTGATCGGACATGCATGGGACGACTTTCACTTGTTGCGGCAAAATCCCCGCTTGGAACCTACTCCGTTTGATCCCCTGCCCGGGTTCAGTCGTCTCCTTCCCGCACTGCTCAACACTTTCGAGTACTTCAGCCCGGAACAACGCGCGGGTAAAGCCCCTTCCGTTCAAAGCAATCTATTTACCGTAGGTCTTATGGCCTACCGCATGCTTACCGGGCGCAATTGTCATTCCGTGGATCCTCCCACGCATGTGGTCAACGGGATCAATCCCAAATGGGACGCGTGGATTGAGCGGGCGCTTGCCTATGATGCCGAAGACCGCTTTGAATCCGCAACCGAGATGCTGGAGATGATGCCGGGCCTCGAAATCGAAGAGACGGAAGACGAGAGTTCGATGGGCAGCGCTGAAGCGTCTGCCGGTTGAACGGCGGCTTAAATAAAAAGAAAACTCAAAACCGAAAATATTAATCCGAACCCAAAAATAACCATGCAGCGCAAATATAAAGTTACTACTTCTATCACCCAATACATGTGGGCGGCTTCACGTGCGGATGCTGAAAAATACCAGGAAGAACTTCTTCACAAAGGCAAACTGGATGTATTCCGGCACGGTGAAACGGATGTTCGTTTTTGTTTTACCGGGGGGGGAGAGTTTATTGAAGCTCCCGAAGATATTTCGAAAACACGCGACCCGATCACGGAACCCAGGCGCGGCGATTGGTTGGAAGTCGGGCATGGGGATCTCAAGACATACGCTCTCGTGCGGCGTTTAACACGCCGCAAAGTATATTACTACGAAGGGCATTCCAAGACCGAGCGATCGGTTGATCGTGAGCGCTGGGAACATTGGGCTTCGCAACATTGTGTTCACCCGTCCTACGACGGGATCGTGCCGCCATTCATTGTCGAAGAAGCCGTACAAGCCCATGAGGACCGCGGTTTGATCAGTGGGTTAGCCGCAACGCCGGACTCTTCCTTAATTCTCGAAATCCTTGATAAATACGATTACGTGCCGGATGATTATGATCTAGAAAACGGGTATTGGGCCGAAGTGTATATTGACCGGGTCATTTCCGAAAAAATACTCTCCGCTTCGGGGAACAAATCGTCTCTGGCGACCGGAACCGACGGGGACTTGGAGAGTGGTGATTTTTCGGTTGGATTCTCCGAAGAGCTTCCTACAATTGATGAATTTGAATAATAACAATGAAGCGGGCGCGGAACCGCCTGATTCTTTTTAACTAACAAAATCATGCCTCGAAAACTTGCTTTTATCAACTATAAGGGAGGGGTCGGAAAAACTTCTCTAATCGTCAACATCGCAGCCTGTCTTGCAAAAAAGGGCAACCGTGTGTTGCTCTGCGATCTTGATACACAGTCTAATTCCAGTATCTGGCTGCTGCGCATTGAAAGGTGGAACCGGATCAATATGGAAAAGCGGGGTTCCATCTATTCGATTTTCGACCCCGGCGAGGAAAGGTTGAAAGATATCCTGGTGAAGGACGCCGTTCAGGACAATCAGGGGAGGCCGCAACTACCCGGACTCGATTTGTTGCCGACGACTTTCAACTTCATTGACATCGAGAACGAATATAAGATCAATCCCCAGAACCCGCATTATAAGATATTCAACGAACAGATTCGGGAAATCGAAGGGGATTATGATTTCATTCTCTATGATTGCCCGCCCAATGTGCTCAACGCTTCGCAATGTGGGATTTTCAGCGCGACGGAACTGTACGTGCCTGCCAACCCGGACGCTCTGTCACTTATCGGGTTTACATTGATGATTGAAAAACTTCTGCTTTTTTACCGACGGTCCTCCGGCTTTCGAACTCCTGAAATGGGCAATTTTGCCCGGGTTGCCGGCATTATGTTTAATTCGATCAAAGCTAATGTCGACATCGGCGTGCCGAAGATGCGCATGCAGCTGCGGCTCAACCAGTTCAAAAAACAACGACTGGTTTCGGATAGGGCAAAGATCTACGATGCCTGTGTTCGCGATGCTACAATTGTACGTCGAGCGGTAACGCTCGGTTTGCCGGTGTGCCTTGTTGAAAGTCGCGATGTCGCCGACGGAGTTGGCAAGGACTACGATGATTTGGCCGAAGAAATTCTGGCTCATAATGTGAATGACGCCGTAAATGCCTCTTTGGCATCCGCTTCTTGAAAATCCCGGAAAAACATGTATTGTAATTTTCCCTGACATGAGTGAAAAAAAAGACACAGCGAATGTGTGCGACGAAAATATGGAAGCCTTGGCTGCCCGGTGGGATGCTGTGGCTTTTCGGGCGCAGGGCTCTCCTTTCGAGGACTTGACCGTTGCCTGTCTGGCAAAAAATTCGGGGGTGCGAAAATGGTCTCAGGGTGCAAGCAAAACACGAGGAGTGGATCCCACCCTCGGACGCTACATCTACCTCAGTTTTGAGGAATTGATGGATAGTGAAGGGTTGGATATAAGGCGTGCGAAGCAGTTGCTTGAGATTTGTGAAGCGACTTTTTTGCTTGAAGAGGAATATGAGAGTTTCGGGACTTTTGATGAAATCAACAAGGAAGCCGAAGCCCGGCGGATGCGTTTTGTGGAAGAGTTCGGGCTTTATCAGGATTTTCCGGTAAAGTTGTCCAATCTCGATTCGGATTTACGGGAGCTTTGTGAGGACGAGGGAGTGGAGACTTTTCTTGACTTGATGCGGTTTCTGGATCGCCTGGCCGACAAAGCATGGATTGATGGAAGCTACCGTAATTTACAAAATGTTTTTGCTTATGGGGACGAAGAAGGGTTGACCCGGTATTTTCCGTATCGGCGCGGACATCGTGGCTTCCACCTGCCGGAAGCAGCAGCTTTTTGCTTGAGCCGTTTGTCGCAGAAAGATTTACAGGCTGTTCGCGATTATCACGAACGACGCCGGCGGGGACGTATGCGTGTGTTAGGCAAGCGGATGGATCTGCCCGTTGTTGTTGAAAAACAACTCCTGCCGGAATTGCTGGGATGCTTGCATTATTTTGGATGTCGCCAGCCAAAACTTCTTGTGCGATTGCACGACTCCGCGTATCTATGTCGCGAATTGATGTTCCTGAAAGATCCTCCAACGGAGAGTCTGCTCCACTGGTTGATCTTTTTGGCGCTCGGTTTGTTCAAGCCGATCCAGGAGCTTGAGCCGGAAATAGGCGCTGAAATAAGAAATCTTTCGGGGCCGGTCCGGTCTGACATTTGCAAGGAACTCCGGGCGCTTGTTCAGGAGAGTGGAACTTAGGGCTTGTCAGCAAATAACCGTAGCAATCCGACTTGTTCTTTTGGCCGGTGACTGCGTTGCCTTTAAGACGATTGATGGTTGGATTTACCAGTCTGATTGTCCGGCATAGCCGTTCGACCCATCGGCAAGCTCCCTTCGACCCCTTCGGCAAGCTCCCTTCGGCAGGCTCAGGATTCACAAACAGGACTGGCAAGCTCACCACGGGCCGGAACCGC
>JBKGYB010000002.1:0-32687 GCA_046546295.1 Opitutales bacterium
CGCGCGCATCGGGAGCTGGAAGCTCCCGCCACTTTTATCGGCAATCACTCCGCGAGTCCCCAGCGTTTTGTAAAGGGATAATAGATGAAAAAGGCTTTGCCGACCACGGCTTTTTCCGGGACGAACCCCCAGTAGCGGCTGTCTTTGCTGTTGGATGAATTGTCGCCCAATGCCACAAATTTGTCTTCGGGTATTTCCAAGGCGGTCCCTTCGGTCAAATAATGGTCGTCCAGGTTTTTGTAGCCGTTGTAGCCATCCACTTGGCGGGCGTTTTTCACAAATGCCTCGGCTTCGTCGCGGGGCTCGCCGTCCGCATACAGCGTATTGTTCCGGATCTCCAGCGTTTCACCTCCGACACCCGCGAGGCGCTTGATGTAGTATTTATCGACAAAGTTGTCCGGCCCGCCTTCAACGCCGGGTATTTGGCCGGTTCGGAAAACGAATGGATCGCCCGGCTTCGGACGGACAAAATGATAGCTGATCCGGTCGACAAACAACGCATCGCCCAGCGTTATGTCGAATTTTACCAAGGGATCGCCGGGTTCAACGGTATGACCGGTATCAAGGATCGGATTTTCAGCCAAAAAGTTGGTTTCCCGGTTTTCAAACGACGACTCAATCACGCTCTTCAAGCTGGGAGCATTCGGGAAAAAGGTTTCCCGAATGACGGAATCGAGATTTGAGCTCTCAGGGATCCGGATTTTAACGGGCCGATCATCGACGAAAAGCGTGTATTCGCGTTTTCGCGCGGGCAACAGGCCGAACCATTTCCGGCCATCCACGAATTTGAAGCGCACCCTTCCGTCCCCCAGAAGCATTCTGTCATCGGAATATTTGTCATGGGAAAAGAACGGAATCCGTACCTCGCCCTCGCTCGGCGCCGTTGCTTCATAGTGCCGGGCCCCAAGTGTCAGTGTCCGGGTCAATTGGCCGAGGACTCCCGGACCGGTTTCCTCCGGGGTATACACTTCGGTGCGCATCCCGCTGTATGTGGGGTACATGGAATTGGTCGGGATAATGAAGGGCTGGAAGAAGAAGGTCCGTACCCCGATAACAATGATGGTGGCGACGAGCGCCACTTCAAGGTTGTCGCTCCAAAAGGTCTTTGGGTAAATTTTGCCGCCGATTTTACATAAGAGCGCGTCGAGCCGTTCCATGGCGGCTTCAAGTGGCTTGCGGTTATCGGGATCATCGGCGAGCCGGGCGTTGACGTCGTTAACGGCTTTGTCCAACTCTATAAGCCGGTGTTCGGGTAGCAGGTCGCGCCTGTAGTGATACACCTTTGCGGCCGAATTGAGGAGTTCACGAGCCTGTTTGCGTAGTTTTTTCATGCGATCTTTCGGGGTCGGTCCAATCAACCGCCGTCCGCGGTTTTGAGGATTTTGATAAAAGCATCCTGAGGAATGGGCACGCTGCCGATGTTTTTCATTCGTTTTTTGCCCTCTTTTTGTTTTTCAAGAAGTTTGCGCTTTCGCGAGATGTCGCCGCCATAACATTTCGCTGTCACATCCTTCCTATAGGCGGAGATGGTTTCGCGCGCGATGACCTGTCCGCCGACGCTGGCCTGAATGGCGATACGGAACATTTGTCGTGGCAGCAGTTCCTTCAGTCGCTCGCACAGCGCCCTCCCCCGCCCTTCGGCCTTTTCCTTGTGAACGATCGAAGAAAAAGCATCCACCGGCTCGTTGTTGACGAGTATGTCGAGGCGGCGGAGCTCGGCTTCCTGGTGGCCGGCGGGTTCATAGTCCATGGAGCCGTAGCCGTGTGTAATGCTTTTCAGGCGGTCATTGAAATCGACGAGGATTTCGTTGAGGGGCAGTCGGCAGACAAGCATGACGCGCTTGCTGTCGATGGTCTCGGTGTTTTCGCAAAAGCCGCGCTTTTCCGAGACAAGAGCGAGCACATCCCCGATCGAGTCGCTGGGCAAGTGCAGCGAGGCCCGGATGACCGGTTCTTCGATGCTTTCGATTTCCGGGGGTTCGGGGAGATTTATAGGATTGTGCACTTCCAAAACCTCGCCGTCCGTTTTCGTCACCGTATACACCACGCTTGGATAGGTGGATATAACATCGAGGTCGTATTCCCGACGTATGCGTTCCTGGATGATCTCCATGTGCAAAAGCCCGAGGAAGCCGCAGCGGAAACCGAAACCCAGCGCGACCGAATTTTCCGGCTGGTAAACGAAAGCGGCGTCGTTCAAGCGGAGCCGGGCCATGGCGGCCTTGAGTTTATTGTAGTCGCTGGAATCGATCGGGTAAATCCCGCTGAAGACCATCGGCCGTACTTCCTTGTAGCCGGGCAGCATTTCTTCGGCGGGATTCGATGCCAGCGTTATGGTGTCGCCGATCTTGATTTCCGCCACGTCGCGGATATTCGTCACGATATACCCGACATCCCCGGGATTTAAATCGTCCAGCGGGGTCATCGCGGGCGAAAACTTGCCGACTTCCTTGAGCTGGGCCTTCTTCTGGTTGCCCATGGTAAGAATCGTATCCTTGTTGCGAAAGGAGCCGGAAAAAACCCGGACATAACAAATCACGCCTTTGTAAGTGTCGTAGATGCAATCGAAAATCAGGGCCCGTGTCGCTTCGATGTTTGCCCAACGCGGCGGTGGCACCCGTGCGATCACGGCTTCCATGAGTTCCTCAATTCCGGTGCCGTTTTTTGCGCTGGTCAGGATGGCTTCCTCGGCCGGAATCGCCAGGACGTCCTCAAGCTGCGTCTTTATGGTCGGGACATCCGCGCTGGGCAGGTCGACCTTGTTGATCACGGGAATGATTTCGAGCCCCTGCTCCACGGCGAGATGCGCATTGGCCACGGTTTGCGCTTCGATGCCTTGGGCGGCGTCGATTAAGAGCAAGGCGCCCTCGCCTGCCGCGAGACTGCGGGAGACCTCGTAGGAGAAATCGACGTGGCCGGGCGTGTCGATCAGGTTGAAGGCGTAGTCTTGCCCGTCCTTCGCCCGATAGACCATGGAAACCGGATGGCTTTTGATCGTAATGCCACGCTCCCGTTCCAAATCCATGGAATCGAGCAGTTGGTCCTTCATGGCACGCATTTCCACAGTCCGGGTCAATTCCAGGATTCGATCCGACAATGTGGTCTTGCCGTGGTCAACGTGTGCGATGATGCAAAAATTGCGTGTATGATTGAGGTCGGGCATGTGTGGGAAACGGATGTCGGTAAAACGATTGGCTCGCTTTAGCTGTCGGCGGATGCGGGCAGGTCGTCGAATTCGGCCACCGGCGTGACCTGAATGCTTTTATCCGTGCGCCGCGCAAGCCCGGCCAGCACTTTTCCGGGGCCGCACTCGAAGAACCGGTCGTGCCGGCGCTCGCTGACCGCGTTGCACAAGCAGTTTTCAAAACGCACCGGCGAGACAATTTGCCGGACCAGCGCGGAACGGATTTCATCCGGGTCCGAGACCGCCTGCCCGGTGGTGTTCGAATAGACGGTGATTTGCGGGCGTTGAAAAGCGACGTCACGCAGGTGTTCGGCGTATGCATCGCTCGCGGACCGCATCAATCGACTGTGATAGGCGCCCGCCACATTTAGCGGTTTGACCATTTTAAAGCCGTAGTCGCCCGAATTTTCCACGGCCGCCCGGACCTTGGCCGCTTCACCGGAAATAACGATCTGCCCCGGGCAATTGAAATTCGCGATCTCAATATCATGTGCTTTGCACAGCTCAGCCACTGCTTCGGGCGAGCCCCCGATGACACTCGCCATCCCGCCGTCCGTGGCATCACAGGCCTCCTGCATGAGACGCCCGCGTTCGGCGACCAGCCGCAGGCCGGTCGCGAAATCAAACACCTCCGCCGCGGCAAGCGCCGTCAATTCCCCAAGGCTCAAACCAAAGGCCGTGCACAGATCGTCGAGCAGCCCGCGCTTTTTCAGGAGAGTGTAAACCGCGTAGCCATGCACGTAGAGGGCGGGCTGACAAACGCCTGTTTCAGTGAGGGCCGATTCCGGTCCGTCGAAACAGATTTCGCTGAGCTTCCAGCCGAGCACGGCATCCGCCTCGTCATAGAGCGCACGCGCTTCTTCCGTGTTTTCATACAGCGAGCGGCCCATTCCGACCTGTTGCGCGCCTTGTCCAGAGAAAAGGAGTCCTGTTGACATATTGGTGATCAAATAAACGGGTTAAATTTAAGGGATTTTTATCGGGATACCGTCGATTAAGCAACCGCGCCTCCCGAAAAACCGTCCACTCTGTCTGTTTGCCGCCGCAAATCAACATCGAAAGCAAATGCTTTTTGGCTTTGCATGAATCGCTTCCCGGTTCCAATTTCATACAACATTCACGCATATGAGCCAGTCATCCCACACACTCGTCACCGGCGGCGCCGGTTTTATCGGCAGCGCGCTTGTCCATGCCCTGAATCAGGAAGGCGATTCCTCGATCATTATTGCCGATTATTTAGGCACGGACGAAAAATTCAAGAACCTGGTACCGCTGCGTTTCGACGACTACCTGGAAGCGGACGACCTTAAGGCGGCCCTCGAAAAAAATCCGGGCTACCTCAACCGCTTCCACACGGTTTTTCACCTCGGGGCCTGCTCCTCAACGACTGAACGCGACGCCGGCTACCTCTTCCGGAACAATGTCGAATATACCAAACTTCTCGCTGAAAGCGCGCTGCGTCATGGATGCCGCTTCGTCTATGCCTCCAGCGCGGCCACGTATGGCGACGGAAGCAGCGGCATGGACGACCGGATAGAAGACCTGCACCGGTTGCGCCCCCTCAACATGTACGGCTATTCCAAGCAGATGTTTGACTGTTATGCGCAACGCATGGGCTGGCTCGAAAGGATCGTAGGGCTGAAATATTTCAATGTTTTCGGTCCGAACGAGGCGCACAAGGGAGAAATGCGGAGTCTCGCTGCCAAAGCCTACGACCAGATCCGGGAGACCGGCGAGATCCGTCTTTTCAAAAGCAATCACCCGGACTATACGGACGGCAACCAGATGCGCGACTTTCTTTATGTGAAAGACGCCGTCGCCATGACCCTGCACCTCGCCCGCACACCCTCCGCCAACGGGCTCTTTAATGTCGGCAGCGGGACGCCGAACACGTGGAATGCCCTGGCTGGAGCCATCTTTGCCGCCTTGGGCCGGGAGCCCAATATTCGCTACATAGACATGCCGGAAGAACTGGAAGGAAAATACCAGTATTACACCAGTGCGGCGATCGGTAAACTTTGTGAAACAGGCTACGCCAGCGCCGGTTATTCATTGGGGGACGCCGTAAAAGATTACGTTCAGAACTACCTCATGCCCGGCAAACAGCTTGGCAGTTGATGAGATTTCCCCTTTAGTATCCTGTTTCCTGACTCCTGTTTCCTGTTTCCTGACTCCTGCCCCCTGACTCCTGTTTCCTGACTCCTGCCCCCTGTTTCCTGCCCCCTGAATAATTACCATGCAGTTCGAAAACCATAAAAAGATCGACCTTGCTCAAGCCGTTGACGAGCGGGCGGGGCTTAGACATGCCGGGCGCAATCTGGTCATGACAAACGGTTGTTTCGATCTGCTGCATGCGGGCCATGTGTACTTTTTGCAGGAAACGGCAAAACTCGGCCGCCCCCTCTGGATCCTGCTCAACAGTGACGCAAGCGTCCGGGCGCTCAAGGGCCCCTACCGCCCGATCGAGTCTGAGGAGGAACGCGCCTACCGTCTCGCAGCCTTCGCATGCGTCGACCGCATCCTCCTGTTT
The DNA here is from genome assembly GCA_046546295.1 of Opitutales bacterium. GTDB lineage: Bacteria > Verrucomicrobiota > Verrucomicrobiia > Opitutales > Coraliomargaritaceae > JBKGYB01. Next base: position 5,715 of record JBKGYB010000002.1, read on the forward strand.
CACAAGCCGGACCTCGTGGACGAAATCAAGGCCCTCGCGCCCGACATCTACGCCAAAGCGGGCGATTATACACTGGAGAGCCTGCATGCGGGCGAACGCGCCGCTTTCGAAGCAATCGGAACCGAAATCCATTTTCTCCCCTTTCTCGCAGGCTTCAGTTCCACCCGAATGATACGCAGAATCCACGAAGCCGCCGCAAATGAGGAAAAGAACGAACATGCTTAAAGCTCCTGCCTCTAAGTTCCAGAATCCAGAATCCAGAATCGCCCCAGCCTGACCATGTCATCCGTCCGACAAAACCACCACGAGCTCATCGGGAATCTCCGCGAGTTGGAATCACAACTGCCCGCCATTGAAACCACCGGCGAGCTCATCGTTGAACGCCTGCACGGCGGCAACACTATTTTTGCCTGCGGCAATGGCGGCAGCGCCACGGATTCCATGCACCTCTGCGAGGAACTCGTCGGGCGTTACCGGGGCGAACGCCCTCCCCTGCCCGCTGTTTCCTTGAACACGGACAGCTCCGTCCTGACCTGTATCGGGAATGATTACGGATTCGACGCAATTTTCAGCCGTCAAATCGAAGCCCTTGGCAAACCCAATGACATCCTCGTGGGTTTTTCCACAAGCGGAAATTCCGAAAACATACGGCTGGCCTTCAAGAGCGCCCGGAAAAAAGGCATGAGCACCCTCCTTCTTTCCGGTGGCACAGGTGGCGCGATCCAGCCGCTCGCCGACCATGCGATACTCATACCGAGCTCGAACACCGCCCGCATCCAGGAACTCCATACCTTCGTCCTGCACGCCTGGCTGGAGCTGGTGGAAGCGGAAACCTGGTCTTCCTGAGTCAGTGCCGTTCACCCTAACCCGTTCATAAACTTATGCCATTCGATACCAAGACACTTCTGGAAGCCTGCAGGGAAATCCGGGTTTTAGTAATCGGGGATATCATGCTCGACCACTATTTGATGGGAGACGCCGCCCGCATATCCCCGGAAGCCCCCGTCCCCGTGGTTTCCGTGGGACGCGACGTGCATGTGCCGGGCGGCGCCGCCAATGTCGCCTGCAACCTGGCCGGGCTGGGCATCCGGGATACGCAACTGCTCGGCAGTTTCGGCGACGATGCGGAAAGCAGGCTGCTTCGCGATCTGCTGGCCCGCGACAAGATCGAGCTTCATGCGCTAGGGAAACGGGACAACGCCGCAACGATCCTGAAGACACGGGTCATTGTCCGGCATCAGCAACTCTGCCGCCTCGACCGTGAGGGCAAGCCGGCCGACTACCATCTGGACGCCATTCTCGACACAGCGGAATTCCGCGAACTCATTGCCGGTTTCGATGCCATACTTTTCTCCGACTACGCCAAAGGGACGGTCAACGATGCCCTGCTCCGCGTCGTGCGTGAAACGGCCCGCAATGCGGACACACCCCCCTTTCTAGCGATCGACCCCAAGCCACGTCGCAAACTGGACCTTGCCGGCATGGACCTGATGACCCCGAACCGCACCGAGGCGCTCCAACTCGCCGGCTTCGATGCTTCCCCCGACGCAGAGTTTGAGGACGAGGCGGTATGCGAAGCCATTTTTGAAACCTGGGGACCCCGGCATCTTGTCGTTACGCTGGGCGATGAGGGCATGCTCCTTGGAGAAAAAGACGCAAAACCGATCCGTCTTGAAACCGAGGCCCAGGAAGTATTCGATGTGTCCGGAGCAGGCGACACGGTTGCGGCGGTACTGACCAGCGCGCTCGCCACCGGTCACCCGCTCATCAGCGCAGCCTCCCTGGCCAACCGGGCGGCCGGCGTCGTGGTCAGTCATCTGGGCACGGCGCCGATCCGGGCGAGCGAACTTTCCGAGCTGTAAAATATGCGGTTTTTACAAGATGCCACAATTCACTTATAAAGCGCGCCGCACAGACGGCCAATTCGAAAGCGGAGAGCTTGAAGCCCCCGAGCGTCGGCAGGCTGCCGAGCGGCTCCGGAGCAGAGGACTGGCTCCCATTACCCTGCAGGAAGCAACTTCAGGGAACGGCTCGTTGGTCGGAAGTCTTATCCGCAAAGCGAAAGCGCTTCAAATGAAGCCTCCCCCGTCCGCAAACGGTTCGACCGCGGAAGCGCCCCGGAGCGGCAATGCGCGAAAGGAAAAAACCGGCCTGATCTTTCTTCAGCGGCTGATGGAGCTGCACGGGTCCGGCTTGCCGGTGGGCGACTCGATCCATATCCTCAGCCAGCGCTTGAGCCATCCTGAACAGAAACAGCTCGCCACGGCGTTGTGGAAGGATCTCAGCGAAGGCGGCGCCCTGGCAGGCGCCCTCTCGCGGCAGCCCAAATATTTTTCAAGCTCGATTACTTTTGTCATCGAGGCGGGCGAAGCCACCGGCAACCTCGCTCCGATCCTCCGGAAAGTCATCGCTTATCTGGAGGAAAAACAAACGATCCGGCAACGCATGCTCGCAAGCATGGCCTACCCCGCCTTCATTTGCAGCGTCGCTTTTGCCGTCGTACTCCTCTTCCTGTTCTTCCTTCTTCCACGCGTCGAAGACATCCTTGACCGTCTTGGGGGTGAAATGACATGGAGCGCGCGCATCCTTATTGAGGGCGCGGATTATCTGATCCGTTTCGGCCCCTTTGCGCTGGTTCTCGCCGTCGTGGCCGGCGTGGCCTTTAACCAGTGGCGTCGAAAGGAAGAAGGGCGTCTAATTTCAGACCGCTGGATGCTCCGCATTCCCCTGATCGGCCGGATCATCTATTATTCCGATCTGTTTCAATCCGGAAATCTGATCAGCACTCTGTTGGAAAGCGGAATCAATACAACCGAAACCCTGCGCCTCACTGAACGCACGATCCGTAATACTGACCTGCGGGAGCGCTTTCGGTCCGCCCGCATACAAGTCAACGAAGGCCTGTCCGTAGCAAATGCCTTTCAACGCAACGGGTTCATGCCGGAGCTGGCCATTGATATCCTTACGGTCGGTGAAAACACCGGCAACCTGAGCCATAGCATGAATGAAATCACGCGCGGGTTTCGCGAAGAACTCAGCCGACGGCTTGAAACCCTCACACGCGTCGTCTCGTCGGGAGCGCTTGTTTTCGCCTTCCTGCTGGTGGCCCTGATCGCCCTCGGCGTGGTAACCAGCGTATTTCAGGTCAGCCATACGCTTTCCAATTGATTTCCAGCGGGTTTTTTTCGGATCAAGCGCCCGTCGGACAGACAGACTCTGTTCCATTAGGAACGTGCTCCTCTTAACCCAGTGAGGGATGAAAGAGAATATTTTTCTTTCATCCCTCTGGCTCCTGTGATATATGGATGACCATGAATTATCGACACCTCGGAAAAAACGGCGCACTGGTTTCCCCGATCTGCCTGGGCACGATGAACTTCGGTTGGGTCGCCGAGGAGGCGGCCAGCTTCAACATTATGGACTATGCCCTCGACCAGGGTATCAACTTTTTCGACACTGCCGATGTCTACGGCAAGTGGAGCACGCATGCGGGCGCCTGCGAGGAACTTATTGGACGCTGGCTCGCCCAGGGCGAAGGCCGGCGCGACCAGATACTGCTGGCCAGCAAGGTCTACAACCCCACCGATCTGGAGGGCCAGCGCTTTGAACCGAACCGCAACGGGCGCAATTACTCCAAATTCAAAATCATCAAGAACTGCGAGGCCAGCCTGCGTCGCCTCCAAACCGACCGCATCGACCTTTATCAGCTCCATCACATCGACCGCGACTGTCCTATGGATGAATTGTGGGAAGCGATGGATGTTCTCCAAAGCCAGGGAAAAATCGTTTATGCGGGATCATCGAATTTTGCGGGGTGGGACGTGGCGACTGCTTGCATGGCAGCCCAAGCCAAGGGCAAACAGGGGCTGGTTACCGAGCAGAGCGTTTACAATCTCGACAACCGCGCGATTGAAGCGGAGATGGTCCCCGCCTGCCGTCGTTTCGGCGTCGGTATCCTTCCGTGGAGTCCGCTGGGCGGAGGGATATTGGCGGGTGCTTTGAAAAAGGAGGGCGAACAGAGCCGACGCGACCAACGTACCGAGCAAATTGAAAAGAAGCGCCCGCAATTGGAAAAATATGAAAAGCTGTGCAAGGAACTCGGCGAAGAACCCGCCGACATTGCCATCGCCTGGCTGCTCACCAATCCGGTCGTTACCGCGCCAATCGTCGGACCTCGAACACAGGCGCAACTTGACGGCGCGCTTCACGCGCTTGAGATAGAGCTCTCCGGAGAAACAATGAAAAAGCTCGACGCCATTTTCCCCGGCCCCGGGGAAGCTCCCGCCAACTACGCCTGGTGATGGCGCCATGCGCATAAATGGCAAAGCCCTGCTTGTCAGTTGCACAGCTTGAGTTCACCCAGTAAACAAAAAGAATTATGATTCAACGAATGGAACCGGAAGAAGGGAAACTCCCGTACCCGACACGCCCTCTTGAAGTGCAAGGGGGCACTGTCGAGGAGTATATCATACCCGAGGAGAAAAAAGCCGAAGTTTTGGAGCAGCTCTACCTCTTCCGGCCTATCCCTGATTTGAATGACGAATTTCTTGATCTGCACGAAGATAAGAATTTCCGTGTCGGCGACTTCCGCGTCACTTGGGAAAATGGACGCAACTACCTGGTAAGCCCATACTACCCGTCAAGCGGAGGCAGCGTCATCGACTGGTGGCCGCTTGACGACGACGAAGACGAAGAAGGCAATGAGGATGAGGATGTGGATGATTTCGAGGACTTGATTTGACGTTTTCATGTGTCAAATCGGGCTTTTTTTAAAAATTCCCGAAAAAACTCCTTGATCTCCGCCGTTCGCTCGTTTTGATAAAACGCTTTCCCATGAAAGCCACAATTTGCATACAAGGCCGCCAATTTACTGTAACCGAGGGCGACGTCCTCAAAGTAAACCAATTCCCGGAAACCACGACCGGTGACACCGTCGATCTCGACCAGGTGCTCATGGTGGGTGACGGGGCCGACACGCGCTTTGGCAATCCGCTCCTTGACGGAGCGTCTGCCAAAGCTACCATTCTTGAAAACAAGAAGGAAAAGAAGGTGACGATCTTTAAGAGGAAACGCAGGCAGGGCTATCGTCGGCGCCGCGGACATCGTCAGCCGATCTCCGTCATAAAAATCGATTCCATAAGCGGTTAATTCACCGGGCACCTCAACGCTTTACAAACCATGGCACACAAAAAAGGACAAAGCACTTCCCGCAACGGACGCGACAGCGAATCCAAGCGTCTCGGCATCAAGAAATTCGGCGGACAATCCGTCGTCGCCGGCAATATACTCGTGCGTCAGCGTGGCACGCGCTTCCACCCGGGCGAAAATGTGGGCATGGGGCGTGATTTCACTCTGTTCGCTCTCAGTGACGGCTCGGTGAATTTTGACAAAAAGAAGCGCCGGATTGACGTTCTGACTTCGGCTTAAGTCCGACAGGCTGCAACATTTCTTACCGGAATTTTTCCGACGAAAAACCGAGCGTGTGGGCGGAATTCATACAACCCCCAACCACGCATGGCTGACTGGCTTGACGGATTACGCGCGCAACGGAAACTTGTCCAGGAACACCTCGACTGGCTGGACCGCAGGATTGAAGAAGCCGAGCGCACCGAACCCGCAGGCCGGCCGCTAAGCACAGCCCGGCGGTCGGGGGAAGACGTAACAGCCGATTCCATCGAAGAATCGGCCTCAGCCGACAAGGAGACCGGGACGGCAACAAACGAAGACAGTGCGGCAGCGTCTTCTCATGAGCGCTCGCCGGGGCTTTCGGATACAGAGGAGGCCGTCTTTGCCTCGAAAGCCAACCTTGAGGTCCGCCGACTACAAATCGGCTGCTTCCTCATCTTCCTTGGAGCGACTGCGATCTTCCTGCTTCTTCTCTTCGGCCTGCCTTATCTTTTCTACCCCTGACCCGAATGGCGCTAACTTAAGCAGCTTTTCGAAGGTGGAAGCGTGCTTCCAGCCGCTTGTTTACGCGCCTCAGCGGCAGGATGCCGCTGCTACTTTCGCTTAAGTTAGCGCTATTCACCCCTGACCTGGTTTCCGGAAAAACCGTCCTCTTCAGGAGGCGTAATCTTTCAGGAATACGCGTTTCGATTCATTTTCAAGGGAATCCCACGCCATTTCGGTGAAGGTCATGTAGCGGACGCCCTGCTCGAAGGTGGTTTTGGAAACCGGCGCACCCTCACGAATGGAGCGTATAAAATCGGCCTCCACCCGCCAGCCTTCGCATGCGTCGCGGGAGAGCGTCACTTTATTTTCTTCTTTTGATCCGGCCTTTGCGTGGAGCAACTGCTTTTTGGAGGCGTCGAAGCGTAAAGCGCCCGCCGAGCCGTTCAGCCTGAACTCCATCCGCGGCTCTCCGGATTCAACGCCGCTGAAATGATAGTTCAAACGAGCCCCGAGCGCTTCATAGCGTCCGAGCGCCGTTACGCAGTCCGGGATCTCCACGCGCATGGTTTTGCCGGTCTCGGGATCCAGACGATGTGGTTGAAAAACCTTGCCGTCGGCGAGCAGCCAATCCGGTTCCCCCGGGATCCAGCGTTCGACCGTCTCGTGCATAATGCCCATGGAAAGAATATTTTTACCGCTCAGAGCCGCATTCTGGCGCCATGTCAGCGGCGCTCCCGGATCGGCCAGACTTCCGCCGGTATGGACAACACACACTTCAAGCAGATCGCCCAACTCTTCTGCTTCAATCCACTTTCGAATGGTCGTGTCAAAGTCCAGTGAAAACGGCGCCGGAACCAGTTGCGCCACCAAATCCGGATGGGCGCGGGCCGCCGCTTCCATCCGGCGTGCTTCTTCGAGGTTACAGGCCATCCGGGCCTCACAGAGCACATGTTTGCCGTGCTCCAGGGCCGCGATTGTGGCCTCCGCATGAAGATAGGGCCATGTGCCGATACAAACGGCGTCCACATCCGGAGCCTCGACCACTTCCCGCCAATCCCGAGCGACACGCTGAATGCCTTCCTGATGAGCCACTTTTTCCGCCGACGCAACCGAGCGATTCGCCACGACGGCTAGCTCGACACGGTCTTCTTTGCAAAAGCCGGGTATGTGCGTATTGCGGGTATTGGCGCCCGCCCCTATAAATCCGATTCGTATTGTTCCAGCCTTCATGGTTTTTCAGCTCGTATATGAATCTTTTGACAGCAAATGCAATCCTTTGACGGCAACGGTTGCGCCCTCCGCTCTCACCTTCCTCCTTCCGGCGCCGAGGTCCCGATCGTTGCCGGATGTTCGCTGTCCATCTCTTTGTCATTCCGCGGCAGGCAGATACGTGCGGCAGCCGCATCAAAATCCTCCACTCCCGAAAGGATCTCGATCTCCAGTCGCAAATAATAAATGGGCACCGGCGCGGAAATATCTCCATAGAGGCGCACGGCATCTTTTTCCGTCGTTACAATCATATCCAGTTCACGATCTCCGGCCACCGCATAAAGCGTCTCGATCTCGGTTCGGGTAAACCGGTGATGATCCAGAAAGCGACGGTTGTAGCGGACTTCCGCCCCGAAAGCGCGCAGCATATTCTCAAAACTTTCGGGCGACGCGATGCCACTGAACGCGGCCACGCGAGCGCCCTTCAACCTTTCCAACGGGAGTCGCTCCCCCTCGCCCACCGGTTCCAGGAATTGCGGTCGGTGCGCGCATTCGATGATTTCCGCCTCCGGATTGTGCTCGCGGATCAATTTCACCAGCTCCCCGTCCTCTTTCCCGTCCGACTTTGTCAGGAAAACATAATTCGCACGGACCAAATGCTTGATCGGCTCGCGAAGAATGCCCCGCGGCAACAGGCAACGGTTGCCGAAAGGATTTGTTTTGTCCACAAGAAGCAGGTTCAGCCGCCCCTTCAGAGGCAAATACTGGAAGCCGTCGTCGAGAATAAGCGTGTCGCAGCCGTACCGCCGGATGGCAAATGAGCCCGCTTTCACGCGGTTCTTGTCGCACAGCACGACAACTCCCGGAAGATTCCGTGCCAGCATGTACGGTTCGTCGCCGGCTGCTTCCGAATCCAGCAATACCCGCTCGCCATCGCTTACCACCTTGGGCGGCGCCTCTTCCCCATGCGTCAGTTTGCGCCACAATTTCTTCGGAAGCGGTTCTTTTTTCCCTTTGTACCCGCGACTCAGAATCGCGATTTTCCGGCCCCGTTCCTGCAGGGTGCGGGCGAATTTTTCAACAACCGGGGTCTTGCCCGTGCCGCCAACCGTCAGATTGCCCACGACCACGACCAGGCAGCCCAGCGGGCGGTTCCTCAAAATCCGTTGTCGGTATAGGTGCCAGCGCAATTGAACCACCCAACTGAACAAAAAAGAAAGCCCCGACAACAGGATCGCCATGGAGCGCGCCAAGCGTCCGTGCCGTCGATCATAGATGACGTCCGCCGTAAATTGAGCGAAAGCATTTGCCTGGCTTGTTAATTTCTCCCGTATTTGGCGGACCATATGCAGTTAACTGACAACGAATTGGAAAATGTTAAAGGTATCTTAATTTTTGAAAGAGGATTGACGCCTCTTCAGATCGTCTCTTTCTAGCAGCCTGTCGGACTTAGCCAGATGGTTCAGTCTGACAGGCTGCTAAACCGTAGCCTTGTTGGCCCCGAGAAGTCAAAAGCTTTACACGAGCCTTATTAAATTACCGAACTTACCCAATGAAATATCTTATCATCGCAGAAAAGCCATCCGTTGCCACGGACCTGTCGCGGGCCTTGGCCAAACCACTGGGTAAGTTCCAAAAGAAGGGCAAATCCCGTGACACCCAATACTTCGCAAACGAAAACGCAGCCATCACCTCTGCGGTCGGACACCTCGTAGAGCTGAAGATGCCGACCGGCCCGAACGGCAAAAATTTGCCCTGGCGCTTCGACGTACTGCCCGCGATACCCGAAAAATTTGAGCTCGAACCCGTTGAAAAAAATCACGCCCGGTTGAAACACATCCTCAGCCTGGCCCGCAGCAAGGAGTATGACGTCATTGTAAATGCCTGCGACGCCGGGCGCGAGGGCGAACTGATCTTCCAGTACATCATGGACATCGGCGACATCAGGAAACCGGTTAAACGACTCTGGATGCAGTCCATGACCACAAATGCCATCCAGGAGGCCTGGGCTGCATTGCGCGACGGGGAAGAGATGAAAAACCTCGCGGCCGCTGCGAAATGCCGCTCTGAATCCGACTGGCTGGTCGGGCTTAATTCCACTCGCGCCCTGACCTGTTTCCGCTCCCGGCACGGCGGCTTCAATATCACCGCAGCCGGACGCGTGCAAACGCCAACCCTGGCGATCCTCGCCCGCCGGGAGCGCGAGATCCAGGCCTTCAAACCCGAGGATTACTGGGAAGTGCACGCCGATTTTTCCGTCAGTCGCGGCAACTATCCGGGCCGCTGGATCGATACCGACTGGAAAAAAGACCCGAAGCACCCGGAAAAACGGCAGGAGCGCATCTGGGAACAAGGCCTCGCACAAAAAATCCAGGAGCGCTGCCTGGACAAGTCCGGTACGGTAACCGAAGAAACGAAGCCCCAGAAGCAGATCGCCCCCCAGCTCTATGATCTCACCACCCTGCAGCGTGAGGCCCCGTTCACCGCGAAAAATACCCTCGCGCTCGCACAGAAGCTCTACGAGAGCCACAAAATGATCACCTACCCGAGGACGGACGCGCGCTATCTGCCCGAAGACTACCTCGCGAAAGTCCGCGAAACCTTCCGCGATCTTTCGAAATCGCAGCATCCGGTGGCTTCCTGGGCCGCCGAAGCGCTTGAAAATGATCGGCTGAAATTCGACAAACGAATCTTCAATAACGCCAAGGTATCCGATCACTTCGCGATCATCCCGACCGGCCGCACGGTAAAACTCAACGACGCGGAAGCGAAGCTGTATGACATGATTGTCAAACGCTTTGTCGCGACCTTCTTCCCGCATGCCGAATTCAAGATCACCAAACGATTGACGACAATCGACCATGGAAGCGAACAGGACGTTTTCCTGTCCAACGGCAAGACCCTCGTCGTGCCCGGCTGGCTTGGTGTTTACGGACGCGTGCCCGGCACCGCCTCCGGCAAGGACGAACTCGTCGCCGTCGACGAGGGAGAAACCGCGCACGCCGAATCCGTGGAAATGGAGGACAAACAAACCACTCCGCCCCCGCGCTTCACGGAGGCCACCCTGCTCTCCGCCATGGAAGGCGCCGGCAAGCACATCGAGGAAGAAGAACTCCGCGAAGCCATGTCCGAACGCGGCCTCGGCACCCCCGCCACCCGGGCCGCCACGATCGAAGGCCTGATCCGCCAGAAATATGTCGCCCGCGAAGGCCGGGAACTCCATGTCACCGGCAAAGGTCTCCGCCTCATTGATCTCTGCGAGGAAATGAAGATCGACCCCCTCGCCTCGCCCTCCATGACAGGCGACTGGGAGGCAAAGCTGAACAAGATGGAGCGCGGGGAAATGGACCGTGAAACCTTCATGAAGGAGATCGCCGACTTCACAAAGGAAGTTGTGAACAACGCAAAGACACACATGACCGAAGCGGTGAACCGCAACTTCCCGGACCTCGAGTGTCCCTGCCCGGCCTGTGGCGCCCCCCGCCTGAAACAAACCGACGCCACCTACGAATGCCACGAGGAAAACTGCGACTTCCGTGTGGCGAAACATCTGGCGGGCCACACCTTGAGCGCGGAGGAGGCGCGCGAACTGTTTACCAACAAGTTCCTCCCCGAGCGCGAAAATTTTGTCTCGAAGTTCAATAAACCGTTCAGCGCCGCCCTTGAGCTCGCCCAAACTGAAAGCAAGACCGGGCGCAAGGGGAAATGGAAGATCCGCTTCGTCTTCGACAACGACGAACCCGAATCAGCCGAAGAACTGACTGCGGAACAGCACCTCAAAACCATCCGCTTGAAAAACGGAGAGCAAGCCGATATCTACGAAACGGACAAGGCCTACCATGTGCCGCAATTAAAGACCAAAGACAGTCCGGAAGGCTTCCGTCTCGGCAAAACCATCCTCCAGCGCGAGCTTCAGCCGCAGGAAATCGAACGACTTTTCACCGAAGGCAAAACACCCCTGTTGCAGGGCTTTGTTTCCAAGCGGACCAAGCGTCCCTTCAAAGCGCACCTCACCCTGGACTTTGAAAGCGGGAAAATAGGATTTGAGTTCCCGCCCCGCGCCGCCAAAAAGAAAGCCGCCAAACAATCCTCCTGAAACGATTCCTTTTTTTCTTAAATTCAGACATTATGAAGAAACCCGACGCCAAACCCGATCGCCCGCTTTTTTCCTCCGGGCCTTGCGCGAAACGACCCGGCTGGTCCACCGACGTCTTGAAGGACGCCTTTGTAGGACGCTCACACCGCGCGAAGACCGGCAAAGCGAAAATCCATGAAGTCAGCGAGCGTTCAAAAAAGATCCTCGGCATTCCCGATGACTACTTGTGCGGCGTTGTGCCCGCCTCGGACACCGGCGCCATGGAAATGGCGATGTGGTCGCTCCTCGGCGCCCGGGGCGTCGATGTGCTCGCATGGGAGTCCTTTGGCTCGGGCTGGGTCACCGACGTGCTCAAGCAACTGAAGCTTGAGAACACCCGGATCTTCGAAGCCGACTACGGCAAGCTCCCGGACTTCAGCAAGGTCGATTGCAACAACGATGTCATCTTCACCTGGAACGGCACCACCTCCGGAGTCAAAGTCCCCGATGTCGACTGGATACCCGACGACCGGGAGGGCCTCGCCATTTGCGACGCCACATCAGCCGTCTTTGCGATGGACCTCGACTACAGCAAGCTTGATGTCATCACCTGGTCCTGGCAAAAGGTCATTGGCGGCGAAGCCGCCCACGGCATGCTGGTTCTGAGCCCGCGCGCGGTGGAACGTCTGGAGAATCACACGCCGCCCTGGCCGATGCCGAAAATTTTCCGCATGACGCAGGGCGGCAAGCTCAACAAGGGCATATTCGAGGGCGCAACCATCAACACCGTCTCGTTGCTTTGCGTGGAGGATGCCCTCGACGCCCTGAAATGGGCCGAATCCATCGGAGGTCTTCCCGCCCTCAAGCAGCGCTCCGAAGCCAACCTCGCGGCTATCGCCGAATGGGTGGAAAAAACGCCCTGGATTGATTTCCTCGCCGAGGACCCGGCAACGCGGTCAAATACATCCATCTGCCTGCAAATCGTCGACCCCTGGTACAAGAACCTTTCCGAGGAAGACCAAGCCAAGAAGGCAAAGGATATCGTGAAGCTTCTCGAGGACGAGGGCGCCGCTTACGATTGCGGCAGCTATCGCGACGCTCCTCCCGGGATCCGTATCTGGGGGGGCGCCACAGTGGAAACCGAGGACATCAAGGCGCTCCTTCCCTGGCTGGACTGGGCGTTTGAAGCGATCCAGTAACTCTTCAGGCTTCGGAGGAAGGCGGCTACTTCGCCTTTTTCCGCATGATTTCGGCGGGCGGACGGCCCTGCGCATACAACTCCGCCATCTTTTTCATGGCCGGTTCGGAATGCTTGAAGAAGCGGTAGTAGGCGGAACATAGATAGCTGAGGCCGTATTCGCCGTCCCGGCTGTAGATGAAGCGATGCTTCGGACAATCTCCGTTGCAAGCGAAGCGGTAGTCACATGTCCGGCATTGCTGCGTCAGGCCGGAGCGCTTGGCTTCACCGAAATCCGCCATCTTCCTGCCGTCTGCCATGGACGCTATCGGTGTTTCCGCAACATTGCCCAAATGGTACCTTGGGTAGACGTAATGGTCGCAGGGGTACAGGTCTCCATTGTGTTCCAACGCCAAGGCCCGGCCACAGGTTTCAGCAAAAACACAGGGGCCTCCCGGCGCCCCGAGCCATTTGGCGAAGGTCCCGTCAAAGAGCTGCACAAAGACCTTGCCCACATCGCGGCTCACCCAGCGGTCGAAAATCCGGCAAAAAAATTCTCCCAGTTCATCGGCCGGCACGGACCACTCCGTCATTTCCGGCTGAAACGCCTCAGCTTCGAGAGTCGATTTGTCGGGCGGATGCGCCAAATCCAGCCCCAACGTCTCGGACGCGCTGTCGGCCTTGCGCTCAACCAGAGGGATGAATTGAATGAATTGTGAGCCGATTTCCCGTAAAGAGCGATACACTTCGAGGGGCTTTTTAACATTTTCACGGTGTACGACGGTCAGTGTATTGAAAGAAACGCCGTGCTTTTTGCAGAGTTCGATACCGCGCACAACATCACGGTAGGTCCCCCTGCCCTTCCGGTCCAGCCGGTAGATGTCGTGCAACTCTTGTGGCCCGTCGATGCTGATGCCGACCAGAAAGCCCTCGTCGCGCAAAAAATGGCACCACTCCTCGTTCAAGAGCGTGCCATTCGTCTGGAATGCGTTCTCGATCGACTTCCCGCCTGCGTAGCGCTTCTGCAAGGCCACCGCTTTCCGGAAAAAATCAATACCCGCCAGCGTGGGCTCCCCGCCCTGCCATGCAAAACTCACCTCCTTGCCCGGTTGGGATTCGATGTACCCCCGGATATAGGCCTCCAACACCTCGTCACTCATCTTAAACAGATGATTGTCCGGGAAAAGTTTCGTCTTCTCCAAATAAAAACAATATCCGCAATCCAAATTGCACAACGGCCCGGCCGGCTTGGTCATGACATGAAAAGGCGCTCTTGCTTGCTGTGTGGATGGCATAGTGGGAATCCTGAAAAAGCTCCGTCGGATCTCAACGGAAATAACCGCTGATATAGCCCTATGACTACTTCTTTTTCAAATTATAAGTTATAAAATTTTCCTCTTACAGCACTTTTTAAGTCGCGCTCGCATTCCCAAGAATAAAACCACAAATTCGAATGACGGGCAACTGTGGGTTTACATTCGGGCCGGAGGAAAAAGCGTCGACATCGAAGTGCTGTAAGCCGGATTCTGTCCCGGCCGCACAAAGGCGGCCGGATCACGCTCATTCATCTATCCCGCCGGAGCGGGATTCCCGCCGGAGCGGGATGCGGCATACCCGGGATCATTGGGCGGGCCGCCCGATCCCCTATTTTGCCTTGCACCGGATTGGGTTTGTCCTGCCTTCATTGTTACCTCTGAAGCGGTGGGCTCTTACCCCGCCTTTTCACCCTTACCCCGCGTTTGCACGCGAGGCGGTTTGTTTTCTGCGACACTTTCCGTCGCACCGGTTTACCCGGCACGCCCCCGCTTTCACGGGGAATCCTGCCCTATGGTGTCCGGACTTTCCTCTCGTTCTTTGGAAAAGAACAAGCGAACGCGCGCACTTCGACGTCGACACTTGAAAATATGCGGGAAAAAACAGGATTTGCAAGCGAGAATATCGCAGGGGTGGGTTTTTCCGGCGGGATTTACCATGATGGCATTGACGATAGCGGGCGGCGCGTTTTACCCGCGGCACGCATGCACCACTCGTGATCCGCTCTCGTCGCCCGTTCTCGTAAGCCGAACAGCCGAATGTATACGATCTTGCGGTCGCGTACCGGATAGCGCCTGGCAATCAGCTGCGTTGCATGGGTTTTCGAGCGTTCCGGGAAACTGAAAACAGGAAACATCCCAATTTTTGACTTGGGCGTAACACAAATGTCACAATTCCGTAACATTGGGTGTCTAGGGTTAGCCAGCATAGATCGCGAAAGCTCGACAAGCGCAATCATCTGAACATACATCACGCCAAACCGCTTTGATTTCCTTTGGATCCTGATAATACATGAGCGAAAACACGCCGAGACAAAAGCCGCGGCAGGGTCGCTTCACCGTTTCCCGGCAGACACTTCTGGTGGACCGTGTCATGACATGGTTCGTCAAGGCGGGCGGGGCGCTGGTAATGGCTGCGGTGTTCGCGATATTTCTTTTCATTTTCATTCAGGTCATTCCGCTCTTCTCGTCCCCGAAAGTGGAAAAGACGGGGCACATACAAACCCCGCTCCGGGATGGAGAACCCATCGCCGCAGTCGGGACCGATGAATGGGGCGAGCTCCCCTTCTTTCTGACGGAAAGCGGAACGCTGTATTTCGCGGATATTGAGGGAGACGCGGGTTCCATTCGGGACAAGGATGTTTCATCCGGGGAGCTACCGCTCGGAGAACGCGGATTTTTCGAGGTTGAAACCGAGCTGCCGGACGCGGAATTCACCGCATTCTATTACAATGAGAGTGACAATGAAGTGCTTCTCGGCATGTCCGACGGTCGGGTAGCCCTGCTTAAAATCGATTACGAAGCGAAGTATCCGGCCGATGCCCCCCGCCGCATCGAACCTGAGATCCAAACCGAAGTACTCGAGGCTTTCGGCGAGGAAGGCGTGCCGGTCTCCCATCTTTCGCTCTACGAGAGCGATCGTCGTCGAGTGGTCGGCATGCTTCAACATGCGGGAGATACAAGCACGGTACGGCTTCAGACCTACAGCGCGGAAAATTCGCTTTTTGGCGAGAGCGAAATGAAAGCCGAGGAAGTCGTTGACCTGAGCGGTCGCATGGAGGGGAATCAGCCGCGCGAGATACTGATCGGCGGACGCGGGGACCGCATCTTCCTGACGACGGACGAGGGCTTCCTCTACTATTTCCGACTTCAAGGCGCCGACGAAATCGAACTGTTGCAAAAGCTTCGTCCCTTCGAAGATGAAAGCGATCCGGCCATCGCATCGATTGATTGGCTTCTCGGCAAGCAAACCGCCATCCTTACATCGGTCAACGGAACGAATGCTACGTATGCGAGTTATCGGGACAAAGAGAGCGGCAATCTGATCTATACGAAAATCAAGGACTTCCCGGCGCTCGCCGGCGGCGGCGCGACCGATTTCAGTCCCTCCCAGCGCAACCGGGGCTTTCTTCTTGCGAATAAAAACACCCTTTCCCTGCGCTACAGTACGACGGAGCAGGTGCGTTGGGAAACGAATCCGGACTACAACCTGCAAAAAGCCCTGATCGGACCGCGCTGGAAGTCGATTATGTCCTTCGACGACGCCGGGCGCCTCCACCACTACAAGCTGAATGACCCACACCCCGAAGGAGGTTTCCGGACATTTTTTACGAAAATATGGTATGAGGGGAAATCGGAGCCCGAATACGAGTGGCAATCCTCGGGCAGCACCTCCGAATTCGAGCCCAAACTCTCCATCGTTCCCCTGTTTTTCGGCTCCATAAAAGGCACTATATACGCGATGTTGTTCGCCCTGCCGATTGCGATACTGGCCGCAGTCTATACTTCGCAGTTTCTCAAGCCGGAGGTCAAAAGATACATTAAGCCCGCCATGGAGATCATGGCATCCCTGCCCTCCGTGGTTCTCGGCTTCCTTGCCGCGCTATGGCTGGCGCCGATTCTTCACGACCGCGTGCCCTCCATCATCATGATGCTGGTCTTCCTGCCCGTTTCGGCCGCCCTGATCGGCGGTTTCTGGGGGCACCTGCCGCAATACCTGCGCAATGCCATTAAGCCCGGATCGGAATGGCTGGTATTGATCCCTCTGATCCTGATCATCGGCTATATCGGGTGGCAGCTCGGCCCCGTCCTGGAAGCTCTTGTCTTCCGCGTGTACGACCCGGATGTCGGCGCCAAAGTAGGCAACTTCCAGGAATGGTGGACTGAGCATACAGGGAACGACTACCAGCAGCGCAACTGCCTGGTGGTGGGCATTATGATGGGCTTCGCCGTCATCCCCATCATTTTCACGATTTCGGAAGACGCGCTGTCCAACGTCCCCCCGTATTTGAAATCCGCTTCCACCGCGCTGGGGGCGAGCCGCTGGCAAACCACCTGGCGCATCATCCTGCCCACGGCATCGCCCGGTATTTTCTCCGCGTCGATTATAGGGTTTGGGCGCGCGGTCGGGGAAACCATGATCTTCCTTATGGCCACCGGCAACACGCCTATCATGGACTGGAACATATTCAACGGGATGCGCACGCTCGCCGCCAACATCGCGGTCGAACTTCCGGAAGCCCCCCAATACAGCACGCTGTACCGGACGCTCTTCCTCTGTGCGCTGGCCTTGTTCCTGCTCACCTTCCTGATCAACACGGTCGCCGAAATCGTGCGGCAGCACCTGCGCGAAAAATATAAAACCGTGTAACTCGCGAAGATCCATACGCTTTTTTAACAACCCATCCACTCAATGACGCGGTTATCCGAAATCCACCATGATAAAGCCCGGCCGAAAGGGGAATCCCTTGTCTGGTTTACCGGCCTCGGCCTGGGCATAGGCATCCTGCTGGTCATTGGTTTGCTCGCGGTAATTGTTAAGAACGGACTTACCGTCTTCTGGCCCAAAACAATGTATGCGGTTGAACTTGTCGAAGGCTCGACCGCCGGACCGGCGAACGGGGAAGACTTTCTCGGAGCGGTCACCCTTGAGCGTGAGAAGCGTATTCAGGAAGAGGATTCCCTGGAAAGAAGCAGGGAATACCAGTTCTTCACCGGCAACCGGAATGTCTATGGCGAAATGTACCATTTCCTGGACGCGAACCAGATCAAAAGAGCCGAAGATGGCGGCCCGAAATTCACGAAAGCCGAGGATGTCATTGTCATCGAACGCATGGAATACGGGGATGCCATCGGCCACCCCGTATCCCTTGAGAAAGCCGACGGTCCAAGCATAGGAACCAACGATCCCGGCTTCCGAAGGAAACTTTTCAACTTCATTGAAAGCGCGCGGGAAAGTCAGGCGGATTATAAGCGGATCAAAGAAAACGAGCTCAGCCGCATCAACCGGGAGCTTGAGGAACTGCGCGGGGAATTGCGCGCGCAGGTCGACAAGCCGGGGGCCATCGAACAGGAAACGGTCAATCCCGGCGCCGCGCACTTGAAAGCGGAAATCGACGCCTTGGAAGAGGAGTACGGGAAGTTGCGAGCGCAAGCGAAGGCGCTGCAGGAAGAGCAAAAGAAGAACCGCCTGATCCTTGGCCTCGCGAATGGCGAAAAACTCGAAGTCCCGTTCAACAACATCAAGCGCGCCCACTTCCCGAATTCCATGGGGTACTCCGACAAATTGGGGCATTTTTTCCGTCACATTTGGCACTTCGTTTCGGAAAGACCGCGCGAAGCAAACACGCAAGGCGGGATATTTCCGGCCATTTTCGGGACCTTTATAATGACCGTCCTGATGAGCGCCGCCGTCATGCCCTTCGGGGTCATCGCCGCCATTTATCTCCGTGAATATGCGAGCCAGGGCTTTTTTGTTCGAGGCGTCCGGATCGCCGTCAACAATCTCGCCGGCGTGCCCTCGATCGTTTACGGCGTATTCGGCCTCGGGTTCTTTGTTTATATTCTGGGCGGGAACATCGACAAACTTTTCTTCGCCGAAAAACTGCCCACCGCCACCTTCGGCACCGGGGGCATTCTCTGGGCCTCGCTCACGCTGGCCCTGTTGACGGTGCCCGTTGTCATTGTAGCAACCGAAGAAGCGCTCTCTTCCGTGCCGCGGGGCACGCGGGAGGCCTCGCTCGCCTGCGGCGCTTCAAAATGGCAAACCATTCAACGCATCGTCCTGCCCGCGAGTGCTCCGGGCATATTGACGGGGCTGATCCTTGCCATGGCGCGCGGAGCGGGCGAAGTGGCGCCCCTCATGCTGGTCGGAGTGGTTAAGCTCGCCCCTTCTCTGCCTCTGGACGGGGAGTTCCCCTACATTCACCTTGAGCGCAAATTCATGCACCTCGGCTTCCACATCTACGACCTCGGATTTCAATCGCCGGACTCGGACGCCGCCAAGCCCATGGTCTTCGCCACCACCCTGCTCCTTATCACGCTGGTGGTTCTTTTAAACCTCGGAGCCATCGTGCTCCGCGAATACCTGCGCAAAAAATACCGCGCTGATACATTCTGATATCGGGCGCTCCCATTACTCTTGTCAGCGACAACTATTCCGACAGAATCGCAACCCATACAGCAGCATGACTTCCACCCAGGCAACCCCCGCGCATTCCGCTGAAAACCTTGGCCCCGAGCACACGCTCATCAAGGTCCGGGACAATTATTCCTTCTGGTATGGCAACACGCAAGTGCTGTTTGACTTGAACCTGGATATCCCGGAACGACAGGTGACCGCCTTTATCGGGCCGTCCGGCTGCGGAAAATCGACGCTTTTGCGCAGCATCAACCGCATGAACGACCTGATCGAAGGGATTTCCCACAAGGGAGACATTTGCATCAAGGGGCAAAGCATCTACGACCCGAACCTTGAAGTAATCTCCCTTCGAAAACGGATCGGCATGGTTTTCCAGAAGTATAACCCGTTCCCGAAATCCATTTACGAAAATATTGTTTACAGTCTGCGCATCGCCGGACGTAAGAAAAAAAGCGAACTCGACGAGGTGGTGGAAGAAAGCCTGAAGGGCGCCGCCCTCTGGGATGAGGTAAAGGACCGGCTGAACGAGTCCGCCCTGAGCATGTCGGGCGGGCAAATGCAGCGCCTCTGCATCGCGCGCGCCATAGCCAACCAGCCGGAAGTCCTGCTTATGGACGAGCCCTGCTCCGCGCTCGACCCCGTGGCCACGGGCAAAATCGAGGAACTCATCCACGATTTGAAGAAGGATTTCACCATCGTCATCGTCACACACAACATGCAGCAAGCCGCCCGCGTCTCGGATAACACCGCGTTCTTTTATCTCGGGAAATTGATTGAATACAACAGCACGGATGATATTTTCATGAACCCCTCGGAGCCTCAGACGGAAGCATATATTTCCGGCCGTTTTGGCTGAGGCCCCCGATCCTTTCACGCCCCTTGAATCAACATAAAACAAACCCAAAGGTTCCCCTTGAAACGCTACTTCCACAATGAACTGAGCGACATACGCTCAAAACTCGTCCACATTGGCGAACAGGCCAACGAAGCCAGTCGGATCGCTGTCGAGGGCCTCCTCGACAGCGACCTCGAAAAAGTGCGGCACGCCCTCACATTGGACGATGAAATCGACGAGCTGGAGAACGAAATCGCGCACGCCGCCGTCCGTTATGTCACGTTGCGCGCGCCGGTGTCCAGTGACGTCCGCCTGATCTTCGTTGCGATCAAGGCGAGCCATGATTTCGAGCGCGTCGGGGACGAAGCGCACGGCATCGCGAAAAAGGCCAAAAGCATCCTCAGTCGTGACGGGCGCTTCACGCATGCCGCGAACATCGAAGAAATGAGTCGTCTGGCATTCGCCCTGATCAGGGACGCGATTTCCTGCTTTGTCGAAGAAGACGTGGAGAAGGCGCGCGCCATCATTGAACGCGATGAAGACGTTGATCGTCTGAACCAGGAAAATTTTCACTCCCTTGCCAACGAAGTTCCTGAAAATGCCGACGAAGCCTCCACGCGGGTGGAGACCATACTTATCTCAAAATCCCTTGAGCGTATCGCGGACCACGCGAAAAATCTCGCCGAAGAAGTCATCTACCTGCTGACCGGCGAATCCCCCGCCTGAAAAAGCTCTGCCCTTGAATTTTTACTGAACAAACTCATTGACAGCTCGGCTCACCCTTCTACTCTCAGCGGCTTTTCCGAATTATGAAGACAACTTTAGCAACTAAATCCGACCACACCAAAAGCTGGTGCCTTGTCGATGCGACCGACGAAACACTCGGGCGTTTGTCCGTCAAGATCGCCAACATCCTGAGGGGCCGCGACAAGCCGACCTACACGCCGCACGTGGACACGGGCGATTTCGTCGTCGTCGTAAACGCGGAAAAGATTCGCGTCTCGGGGCGCAAAGAAACCGACAAGCGCTACATGTTCTACTCCGGCTGGATGGGCAACGAACGCTATGTCAACTTTCGGGATATGCGCGAAAAGAAGCCGGAGTTCATTATCGAACACGCGGTCAAAGGCATGCTCCCCCGCAACCGTTTGGGCCGTCAAATGATCAAGAAACTGAAGATCCATACCGGGCCCGACCATCCCTACCAGGCACAACAGCCCAGGAAAATCAATTAATTCCGCCAACTGTATATTTACATACCAAAGAGCTTTAAACCATGAGCGCAAGCACAGCAGAAACCACCTACGTCGCCGTCGGACGGCGTAAAACAGCAACCGCACGCGTCCGCCTCACCCGGGGAACAGGCAAAGTCCAGGTCAACGGGCGCGACGCCGACGCGTATTTCAAAAACGAGGACTTCACGAACGCGGCCCTTTCCCCTCTACATACGGTGGAGATGACGGAAAGCGTGGACGTGCTTGCCCAAACGCAGGGAGGCGGCCTTAACGGCCAGGCCGGCGCAGTCCGTCTCGGGATCGCCCGCGCGCTGGAAAAACTCGACAGCGAACTGCGCTCTCCTCTCAAAAAAGAGGGTCACATGAAACGCGACCCGCGAGCTCGCGAGCGCAAGAAGACGGGGCAGCCCGGAGCGCGCAAGAACTTCCAGTTCTCCAAGCGCTGATTTTACAGCACGGCAAGGACACTCCTTTTCAAAACCCTCCAAAGCCGTGTTCCACGCTTTGGGGGGTTTCTTTTTTTCAGAAAGCGCAACATTCCACATAAGACACCCGGCCCGAAAAATTTCGGGCCCGGCGGATTCCAAGCCAGATATTTCCCATGAAAGCAGCTGTCATCGGAGCCACCGGTTATTCCGGAGAAGAATTGGTCCGCCTGCTCGGAAGGCACGCGGAGGTGGAACTCGCTGCGGTGAGTTCGCGCTCGCTTGCCGGCGTCCCGCTCCATGAAGCCATGCCCGCGCTGCGCCATGCGGTGGGCGAACTTGCGTTTGTTGACTCCGACCCGTCCGCCCTGGCCGCGCGGGAGGACCTCGACGTCTACTTCCTCGCCCTCCCCCACGGCGTCGCCTCGGAGTTTGCCGGACCGCTCAACCAGGCCGGCAAGACGGTGATCGACCTAAGCGCCGACTTCCGGCTCGGCTCAACGGAACTTTATACCGAATACTACGGCGCTGAACACCCGGCGCCCGATCTCCTTGAAGCCGCCCCTTACGTGATTCCGGAACTCGCCGCTCCGGGTTGGGAGCGCGCGCGACTCATCGCCTGCCCCGGCTGTTACCCAACAAGCATCCAACTGCCCCTTGTCCCTTTACTCCGGAAAGGTCTCATCGAACCGCACGGGATTGTGATCAACAGCGCGAGCGGTATCAGCGGCGCGGGGCGGAAAGTGGCGGAAAATTTCCTGTATTGCGAGCGCAACGAAAGCATGCGCGCCTACGGCATCCCCAGGCACAGGCATTTGTCCGAAATCGAAGAACAGCTCGGCGCCGCCGCCGGGACATCCGTCACGGTTCAGTTCACGCCCCACCTCGTCCCCATGACACGGGGCATTGCAACCACTATCGTGGCGCGCCCGAAGCGCGGGATAGAAACGATCCGCGAGGCCTGGTCCGAAACCTATTCCGGACGGCCGTTCATCGGACTCCTGCCGCAGGGCAAACAACCGGACACCCGGCATGTGGTCGGCGCCAACCGGGCCGACATTGCGGTGGAATACGATGCGCGCACCGGCAATCTCGTTCTGACCGCGGTCATTGACAACCTCCTGAAAGGAGCCGCGGGCCAGGCGATCCAAATCCTCAACCTGAAATCCGGCTTTCCGGAAACGGCGGGGCTTATCTGAGAACTTGTTCCGGTTAACCACCTCGCGAATAGACAGAGCCTGCCATGCACACGTCCGATTCAGGCATTTTACTTGAAGAATCCGCCGGTTTGACGGATTGCCCCGGCTTCAAAACGGCGGGGGTGGCCTGCGATGTGCGCGGCGACAACAGCGCACGGCTCGATCTCGCGCTTGTCAGTTCGGACCCGCCGGCCCGGGCGGCAGCTGTCTTTACCCGGAACGATGTCTGCGCCGCCCCGGTCCTTCTCGGACGCGAAACCCTCGAACGGGACGGTGAAAAGATCGCCGGTTGTGTGGTCAACAGCGGCAACGCAAACGCCTGCACCGGCGAACAGGGGCTCTCGGACGCCCGGGAAATGGAAGCCTGCGCCCGTGCGGAAACCGGCGGAGAGGCACCCTTTTTCGTGGCTTCCACCGGCCGGATCGGGCGCCTCCTGCCGATGACGCAAATACGGTCCGGGATCAACGCGGCTGCAAAAAAGCTCCATGACGGACGCGATGCCTCGTTTGCGGCGGCGGATGCGATTTTGACCTCGGACACGCGCCGGAAAGTAGCCACCGCCCGCTTCACCCATGACGGTCGCTGCATCACGGTCGCGGGCATGGCGAAGGGCGCGGGCATGATCCAGCCCGACATGGCAACCATGCTCGCCTTTCTCGGCGCCGACCTCGATGTCCCCCGGGCCACCCTGCAAGCCGCGCTCCGGGAGGCGACCGACGACAGCTTTAACCGTATATCCATCGACGGCGATTGCAGTACGAACGACACCGTAATACTCCTTGCGAACGGGCGTTCCGGACTTTCCACCGAAGGCGAACCACGCCTGCTTGAGTTATTTCAAAAAGCGCTCAACCTCGTCTGCCGGACACTGGCTGAAAAAATCGTGGGGGACGGGGAAAAAGTCACCAAACTTGTTGAACTCATAGTGGAAGGCGCCCGCACGGACGCCGATGCAACGCGGGTCGCCCGTGCCGTGGGCAACTCCCTGCTCGTAAAAACTTCCTGGTATGGCTCGGACCCGAACTGGGGGCGCCTGGCCTGCGCGGCGGGCTACGCCCGGGCGGGGCTTCGGGAAGAACAACTCGATATTTACTACGACGACGTGCCCGCCCTGCTGCGCGGCGCGCCCCAGAACGAAAATTTGCCGCGCTGGCGGGCGATCGTTGCGAAAAACCATTTCCGCATCACCCTCGACCTCCACCAGGGAGCAGGACGCTCCCGTCTCCTCACCTCCGACCTGAGCGAAGCCTACGTGGACTTCAACAAAAGCGAATGACCAACGAACGACCAAGTCTGGACAGCCTGGACGTCACGACCAAGGCCTCCGTTCTCCTCGAAGCACTGCCCTACATCCAGCGCTTCCGGGGCTGTACCTTTGTGATCAAATACGGAGGAGCCTTCATGGACGCCTCGGACCCCGAGCTCCGCACACGCGTGGCCACCGACATCGCCTTCCTGTCGGCGGTCGGAATCAAGGTTGTCGTTGTACACGGGGGCGGCAAGGCCATAACCCGCGCGCTCGAAGCATCGGAAGTCCCCACACGCTTCGAGCACGGGCTCCGGGTGACCGACCGGGAATCGGTGAAAACCGTCGAACACACCCTGAACAAAGTGGTCAACCAGGACATTTGCGAAATTCTCCAGTCAAAACGAGCCCGGCCGCTCAGCCTGCCCGGCAACGGAGTCCTGGTTTGCAACCCCAAGCAGGTCGAAGTGGAAGGGGAGCCGGTGGATATCGGCTATGTCGGGGAAACCCACACCGTAAAAACAAAAATCATCAAGAAAGCGCTGCACGACGGCTATATTCCCGTCATTTCCCCGATCGCCTGCGACGACGACAATCAAGTCTACAACACCAACGCCGATGCCGCAGCCGGGCGTGTGGCCGCCGCACTGCGCGCGCGCCGGCTCGTTTACCTCTGCGACGTTCCGGGGCTCATGTACGACGTCAACGACCCGGACAGCATCATTTCCTCCGTGGGCAGGGAAGAAGTGGAGCGGCTCGTCCGGGAAGGCGTTATCAGCGCGGGCATGATCCCGAAAACCGAAAGCGGTGTAAAAGCGCTCCTCAGCGGCGTTCAACGCGTCCATATGATCAACGCGAACCAGGCCCACAGTCTCCTTTTGGAAATCTTCACCGACAAGGGCGTCGGCACGGAAATCGTCAACTCCTAGTTCCCATGCACCACCCCACACTCATGAAAACCTATGCCCCGCCGCCCTTCGATGCGGCGCGGGGCAAGGGCGTCCATTTGGAAGACACCGCCGGCAAGCGTTACCTCGATTTCTGCGGCGGGATAGCGGTCACTTCAGTCGGCCACGCGCACCCGTCCTGGACACGAGCCGTGAGCGAACAAGCCGGGACGCTCGCCCATTGCAGCAACCTGTACGGCATTCCCGGCCAGAACAAATTGGCGGACCGCATCGTGCAGCGCGCGGGCAAGGGACGCGTCTTCTTCTGCAACAGCGGCGCGGAAGCGAACGAAGCCATGATAAAATTGGCCCGGCTCCATGGTTGCCGGTCCTCAAATGGCGAAGAAGGACAACGTTACCGGGTGGTCGCTGCAAACAACGCCTTCCATGGACGCACCTTCGGCGGCATGAGCGCCACCCCGCGGGAAAAGGTGCAAAGCGGATACCGCCCGCTCCTCGAAGGCTTTCGATTCGCGGAATTGAATCAGATTGAATCCTTTGATGCACAGGTCGATCCAACGGTCGCCGCTGTGTTTATTGAAACGATACAGGGCGAGGGCGGCGTTTTCTCGGCCGACCACGGCTTTCTCCGGGATTTGCGCGCCCTCTGTTCGGAACGCGGCGCGCTCCTGATGATCGACGAAGTGCAATGCGGCATCGGCCGGACCGGTGATTTTTTCGCTTATGAAGGCTCCGGCATTCAACCGGACGCCATCGGCATGGCGAAAGGACTGGGCGGCGGCTTCCCCATCGGGGCCGTCTGGGCCGGGGAATCCTGTTGCGAGCTGTTTCAGCCCGGAACTCACGGCACAACATTCGGAGGCTCCCCCCTCGCCGCCGCCGCCGCCAATGCCGTCCTCGACATTATCGAAGCGGAAGAACTCATTGAGCGTGTCCGGCAAAACGCCCCTCCCTGGCGCCAGGCATTGCGCGACCTCGCCGCACGCCACCCCGCGCACATCCGCGAGGTCCGGGGCGCCGGCTACATGGTCGGCCTGGCACTCCACACCGACGCCGCCACAGCCGTCAATGCCGCCCGCGAGCACGGACTCCTCCTTGCCGCCGCAGGCGAAAACACCGTACGCCTCCTGCCCCCGCTCATCGCAACGGCAGGCGAACTGGCCGAATCCGTGCGCCTGCTGGATGCCGCTTTCTCGGGCTTGCAGGCATAAGCCCGTTCGATGCCACGACTGAAAATCGAAACCACAATCAATACCCGTTTCCTATCAGGCCTTTTTAAAATTCCAACCCTCCATACTATGCGTCATTTCCTCCAAGAAACCGACTTTACCACCATTGAAGCATCCGATGTCTTTGCGGCCGCGGCCGCCTTCAAGTCGGACCGCTTCAACACGCCGTCCCATTTGAACCATCAATCCTGGGGCATTCTGTTTTATAAAAACAGCACCCGGACCCGTGTGTCATTCGAAGTCGGCATCCATGAACTCGGCGGCAGACCCATTGTGTTGACCTCTCAGGACACCCAAATGGGGCGCGGAGAAAGCATTTCGGACACCGCCAAAGTGCTGTCCCGCTACCTGCATGGTCTGGTGATCCGGACCTTCGACCATGCGATTATTGAGGACTTCGCCCGGTTCAGCAAATTGCCGGTCGTCAACGGGCTGACCGACCTGCTGCACCCCTGCCAGACCTATTCCGATTTATTCACCCTGCTGGAACGCTGGTCGCCGAAGGGGGCGCCGGACATCGGCAAGCTCCGGGGACGAAAAATCGCCTTTCTCGGCGACACCGCTTCCAACATGGCCAACTCCTGGATCCTTGCAGCCGCGCATTTCGGCATGGAGCTTTCCCTTGCCGGACCGGCGTCCTATGCTCCCGGCGAAGCCATCCACAAGCGTCTGCAGGCCGAAGATTTGCCCGAAACCCATCATTTTACAACCAATCCCAAAGAAGCGGTGAAAAACGCGGACGTTGTCTATACGGACATCTGGGTTTCCATGGGCGTTGAAGAAGACGCGCAGAAACGGAAAAAGGAATTACAACCCTACTCCGTGACCGCCCCCCTGATGCAGGAAGCAAAACCCGATGCCTGCTTCATGCACTGCCTCCCGGCTCACCCGGGCGAAGAAGTCAGCCAGGAGGTTCTCGACTCCCCTGCCAGCATCATCTTCGATCAGGCGGAAAACCGCTTGCATACCCAAAAAGCGATCCTCTCGAAGCTTGTTGCCTTGAACGCCGAAACAGGCTCAGGACTCCTTGCCGCTGTGAAGTGACACCATCTTCGGGTTTTCGGGGGGGGGGGGTTCTTGCGAGGCTTT
>JBKGYB010000003.1:0-30746 GCA_046546295.1 Opitutales bacterium
AGAGCAATGCGTAAATTTTCCATATTCTAATTTCGTTTCAACTCATCACTGATGTGCTATAACGGGTGATGGAGCTACGCCCCTATGTCGAGCTTAAACCTTCAACTTGATACGGACGCCGCGCCGGAGATAGGTCGGTACATCAAGGTCTTCATCCCTGTAGAGATTGCGTTCCGTTTTCTCAAAATAGCCCCGTTCTTCATCCTTTTCGACAAAAGAAAATTCCTCCTGGCTGGGATTTTTCCGGTTTTTCTCTTTTAATTTCGTTTGGTGAACAGGTCCGGGAGGTTTGTCATTTTGTGCGATTTCGGGTTCGATCTTGAGACCCCCTCCGGATTTGGATCGTTCCGTGTTTGCTTTTTTATCGGGAGCGCCCGCCTTCCCGGCCGGGCTCTTCCGCTCCATCTCCGTTTTAGCCAGAAGGGTGAGTTCCACTGAATCCCGACGCCCCTCCTCAATGACGGCGCCGAAAACAATGTCGTCTCTTGAATCAAAGCGTTTGGATACCTCCGACATCAAATCATTGATCTCAGTAATCCCAAGTTCCTCGCCTCCCGCCACGTGAACCAAAATATGGTCGAGTTTTGAGGGGCGTTCGTTTACATGCAGCAAGGGACATAGGAAGAGCTCTTCCAACGCGCGCTCCATGCGCCCCTCTCCCTCCGCTCTTCCGGTGCCAAAGATAGTCTTGCCCCCGCGTCCATGGAAGACGTGACGCAAAGAATTAAGATCCTGGTTGATCAAACCCGTTTTCAGAAGCATTGAACACAATGCATAAACGCCCCGGGCAATCCAACGATTCGCAACGGCAAAACTCTCGAACACGCTGTCGGTATCCTCACCCTCCTGCAGGAGCACGTCATTGGGCAGTGAAACGAGGCCATGGACAAGTTTGCGGAGTTCTCCAACCCCGTCATCGGCCAAACTCTTGCGTCGGGCCCCTTCAAAGCTGAACGGCAGACTGACAAAAGCAAGGACGAGCGCATCGGTTTTCGCGGCCACTTCGGCGATCAGGGGCGCAGCGGCGCTTCCGGTGCCCCCTCCGAGCCCGCTGACAAGAAGGATCAAATCAAAGCCTTCGACCAACCGCGCGAGAGCTTCGCGGTCCGCTTCCGCCGCCTGTCTGGCAAGCTCGATCTCTCCCCCGGCGCCAAGACCACGTGTAACGGATCGCCCAAGCACGAACTTCTCCGTATCAGAGGAATCCCCGAGCACCTTGGCATCGGTATTGATCACCGTGCGCGTGACCCCTTGGAGACCATCAAGCATCAACCCGTCGACCACATTTACACCGGCGCCCCCGACGCCGATGATTTTGATTTTCACCTCGCCTGCCTCTCCCTCTTGGAGATGCGCTTGATCCTGTTCTGTCTTGTTTTCGTCCATGCTTCAATCGAAGTTAAAGATTCGAATCAAATTACGCAGGAATCCCGAGGAACGTTTCCTGCGCATATCCGCATCCTCTTCCTGAGCCATTAGCGCGTAGTGCAACAACCCGAGAACGGTGCTGTATTCCGGCTGCCGCAAGTCTTCCGATACATCGGGCGGACCTTCCGCCACCCGGGCTTCCAAATCAAAGGCTTTCGCGGCCGCCTCCTCGATGCCCCGCAACCGGGCACAGCCACCGGTCAACACAACGCCGGAAGCTATATCGCCAGGCTCCATCAACTCCGCTGACGTTAATTCATCTTTGATAATTTTAAAAGTTTCCGAAATTCTCGCCTCAATGATCCGTGTAATCGCCGCCAGCGGATACTGCCGGTCCCCGATCGTAAGGTCCCCGTGGAGCCATATATTCTCGTTGCGGTCTTCGTTCCGATACACTGCCCGCCCATGGCTCAGCTTTACTTTCTCAGCCATCTTTCGCCCAACCCGCAAGCCGATGCTCAGGTCGTTGGTCAGGTGGTCGCCTCCCACCGGCACCACGCCGGTCTTTACAATGTAACCTTTCCGATACATCACATAATCCGTAGTGCCGCCCCCGATATCAATGATGAGCGCTCCATTGTCTTTTTCCGCATCCTCGAGCAACACCGAACCGGAGGCAACGCTCGATACAATGACATCGCCCACGTCAAGGTCGATCCCCTGTACAACCCGCAGACAGTCCCGCACGGTTTCGGTATCTCCATGAACCGACCAATACCCGACTTGCAGACGGTCGCCCCGCTTGGAAAGCGGTTGTTCGACCTGCCTGCCATCCAGGTAAAACGGATTTCGAATGTGATGGATATACGTTCGATCCGGCGGAAGCTTACGCCGCTTCGCATCCTCTTTCGCCTGCTCGATGTCGGCCGCCCGCACAATTCCGTCCGAAGCACCCACATTCGCCGTGCCGAATTGGACGCCCCCCCGCAGGTGACGACCGGTCTGCGCCAAATACACCTCGTCGATCCGGCTGTGTGCATTCCGTTCCACTTCCGCAATGGCTGCATGCACACAATCACTCGCTTTCTGGAGATCCGTAATCACCCCCTTTTTCACACCCCGGGAAGAAGCCACGCTTTGTCCAATAATATTGAGCCCCTCCTCACCGCAAACTTCCCCGAGCAGCACGACGACCTTCGAGGTTCCGATTTCAATTGCACCGACGACTTTTGATTCACTCATCGTATTCGTATTCGTCCGGTTATTTTCAAAAGATTCTGACCCGCTCCTCGTTAAACTGCACGGCAGCGGCGCCACGTAAAGAAAGATCGATTCGTACAACGGAGGGATCCCCGTCAGTGGGCACCTGCTCCAGTATGTAGAGCAAGCGGTCCAACTGCTTCCCGAACCCGCCGGATGCTCCGAACAGAATCCTCGGGCCCTCTTTCGACCGCATTTCGATGACTTCCCCCGGCAGTTCCGGATTACCGGAATAATTTTCCAGAGACACAACGCGCCATGAAATATAGAGCTCCGGACTTCGCTTCCGGACAAGATCAAGCAGTTCGGCAACCGTTTCAATGCCCCGCAGCGGCAAATAGCTGCCGTCCGAGTGTTGATACGGTATCAAAAAAGGCAGCCTGCGTATTGTTGCATCCGGGTAACCGAATCCCTCATAAACCGTACCGTCCCGGGCCACCAAACGCAACCGCCTCTCCCCATTGTTCCGCTCGGTGGCAAGGCGCATGACGGGCGTCCGTTCGCGTACCCGAATCCGCAATTCCGCAGGAAAATTCCTTCGCACCGACGCCCATTTCACTTGTCCGGCCTCTTCCATATCACGCTTCATTCCATGAATATCGACCTCCATAAGAGGCATTCCAGGCTGTAAGTCGATAACTGTCCGCAACCAGGAGTTGGGCAAGACTCCGTCCGTACTGAAATGAATCCGTTCGACCGGGTTCGTAGAAGCCTCCCGTTGCACCGGCTCGCTCTCCTGCCACCAACGCACGCCAAAAAGCAGGCCTCCTGTCACGCCGAGCAACACGCATACACCGAGAGCCAGCTTCAGGAACTTCATGCGACGACGTTGTCGGGCCTGACGCGATTGCACGCGCCCCTTTCGCGGTCCGGCCAACTCGCGCCAACTTTGTTCGCCCCGGGCGGCCAAACCGCCCTTCTCATGGCCGCGTCGAATCATTCCGCAAATCCTCCCTTCCGAGCCGCGCGAAAGCGCTCGACTGCGGGCCGCGCCAACTCGCGCGCCAGATCCTCAAAACTCATTCCCTCACAGGAAGCGCTTTTCGGCAGCAAGCTTGTCGCGGTCAGGCCCGGCAATGTATTCACCTCAAGAAAGCGCGGCTCTTCATCTTCCAAAAGAAAGTCCACCCGAGCGAAATCCCGGCACCCGCATCCTTCAAATACCTGCTCCGCCTCCGCCTTCATCCGCTCCGTCAACGCGGGGGTCAACTCGGCGGGGTAACGGTACTCGCTGGCGCCCGCCGTGTATTTCGCAGCGTAATCATAGACCCCGCCCTCGCTCACGATTTCGACCACCCCCATTGCCCGTCCGCCAAGGACGCCCACCGTCAACTCCCTGCCGCGGAGCCGCCGCTCAATCAGCCAACGCCCCTCTCTTGCTTCCTTCAACGCCTCTTCAAGCCCGGCGATCCCGGAGGCAAAATGCAGGCCCACGCTACTTCCCTGATCAGCCGGTTTTATAACCAGAGCATTTCCCAGGCGTTCGATCACTTCCGCCGCCCCCGGCGGCGCGCTCGCCTCAAACACGATTTCTTCCGCCACCGCCAAGCCCCGCTCGCGGGCCACGGCTTTTGCCCGATCTTTCGCCATACAGCATGCGCTCGCCGACGAATCACTTCCCGCGTATGTAAAGCCCGCTCTTTCCAGCAAGGCTTGCAAGCGCCCGTCTTCTCCGAACATTCCGTGGAGCGCCGGAAACACGACCGTTTCAGCCGGATCCAGGCCGGCAGGAAGCTCCGCGGCATCCAGGCGCACGGGTTCAACCCGCCAGGGACCGGCCCTTTTCAAGGCGCCGGCCATTGCCTCACCGCTGCGGAGGGAAACTTCGCGCTCGGGGCCGACTCCTCCAAAGAATACCGCCAGCATTTTCGGGTCACCCATCCGGATCTCCTTTCTCTGCTTCAGCGAAAGGTTGGCCCAACACATCCCGCCATGCTTTCCCCATAAGCAAGACCTCCGGTTCGAGTTCGTAACCCGACCGTTCCCACACGGCATCACGCACCCGGCGGACCAGTTCAATTACATCCGAGGCGACCGCGCCGCCCCGGTTTACAATGAAATTCCCGTGCGTAGTCGACACTTCGGCCGCCCCGACCCGCATACCTTTGAGTTCATTGGAATCAATCAACTTGCCCGCGTATTCGCCTTCCGGGTTTTTAAAAATACATCCAGCGCTCGGTTCCCTCGGCTGGGTGCTTTTCCGCAGAGAAGCGTAACTGTCGATCCGGTTCCGGATGGCCTCCGCTTCACCGGCACGGGAGCTTCGAAGTATCGCGCCGAGCGCAATCCCATGGCTTATCTCCTCCACACAGCGGTAACCAAAATGCAATTCAGCGCTCGGAACATCGCGAAATTTCCCGCGTTCATCCAGAAACTGCACACGTTCAACGACATCAAACATCCAGCTGCCCATTGCGCCGGCATTCATCCGCAGCGCGCCTCCGACCGAGCCGGGAATACCCTCCAAAAACTCGAAGCCCTCCAATCCGGCGCGTGTCGCATAGCCGCACAGCTCCTTCAGGCGCACACCCGCCGCAGCCCGGATGCGTCCTTCACCCAAGCTTTCGATACGCCGCCATGCGGGGCCGGCAAATCGAATGACCATACCGTCGAAGCCTTCCTCCGGAACGATGAGATTCGAGCCACGTCCGAGGCAAAACCACTCAAGGCCGAACATTTTCGCCGCCCGTAGCAATACCCGCAAATCCCCCGGACACGCCGGTTCGGCGTAAAAGCGGGCCGCTCCTCCAACGCGCAACGTTGTCTTCCGGGCCAACGGCTCGCTGGTTCGTACAACACATTCCGGCGACACGCGCGCTTCGACAAAACGACTCCACGCACGTTCCGTATCAAACCCGCACTCCAACAAAGCGGCAAACGCAGCGGCAAAAATTTCGATATCGCCCGCCCCGACAAACGCGATGATTCCGGACGCCTCACCGATCACCTCCTTCAACCGCCTCAAGCCACCCGGCCCCATCCCGAGCACCGGCGGCGCCTTGCTCTCGAAAGCGGCGGCCAAATCGCTTGAACTCCCGCCCTCCAGGGGTTTTTCATGAGCCGGATAAACCGGCAGCAAAAACAAAGCGTCGGCCTCGCCAAGGACAGCTGCGAAAGCATCCTTGAATTGCCGGGTCCGCGAATACCTGTGCGGTTGAAACACCACAGAGATCCGGCGATCGGGAGCACGCGCGCGGAGTGACTCAAGAAAAGCGGCGATTTCCGTCGGATGATGCGCGTAATCTTCAACCACATGATGCGGGCCCTCTCGAACAAGCCAGTTCTGTCGGCGGGCCATGCCGGGAAAATCCGACAAAACCGTTTCTGTCAAGCGTCCGCCCAGCAGGTGCAGGACAACAAGCGCGGCGCAACCATTCAGGCGATTGAAGCGTCCTTCGGGAGGAGGATTCAAGCGCTGTTCCGGAAAGCGGCCGCCCAGGCGAAGCCGGCCATCCGCATCCTCCTGCATTTTGAAATCACCTTCCGGCCCGAAGCTCAAGACCTCCGCTTCCGTGCAATCCGTAAAACGCGCCCGCAAATGATTCGTATCGGCTACCAGCACACGCCCCGTGGTTCGGGATGCCAAATTGCGGAACGCCGCATGCAGGGTATCCGCATCCGTATAATAATCGGCGTGATCCCAGTCGAGGTTGAGGACGACGCTGATGTCCGGCCAAAAGTCATCTATGGTGCCGTCACTTTCATCGACTTCCACCACGAGCCACTCACCCTCGGAATACCGGGCCGGAGGGAGCGAAGCATCCCGGAAAAAGCCCCCCGCTATATATCCGACGTCCAGACCGGCGCAAGATACGGCATGCCCGATCATGCCTGATGTCGTGGTCTTGCCGTGGCTTCCGACCACGGCAACAAGCCGCTTCCCTGCGGTCGCTTCGGCAAGCATCGCCCCCCGCCGCAAGCATCGCAGCCCCCTCGCCCGGGCCGCAACAAGGACCGGGTGTTCGGCTGCTACTGCGTTTGAATAAACGACCGTCGTAAACCGGTCCGCCTGCTCGGGAAAGAGCATATCATACAACTTCACGCCCTGCCCGGTCAGCCAGCGGCGCACAGCCTCGCTCAGGTTGTCATCATATCCGGATACCGAAAATCCGGCGGACTGCATCCACCCGGCCAAAGGCGCCATGCCCATACCGCCAACACCCAAAAACAGATAATGTTCACGCGTTTTCACCATAACTTGTTGCAGGAGGGTTCCGGGTTCCGAAAGGCCGGGATTGTTCTTTCATCACGTCGCAGCCTCCCGCTCTTCAGCTCTCATCAGGGAGGCAGCGACAGACAACTCTTCCAAGTCATCGGCCATCCGCGTGGCGGCATCAAACCGATCAAGCCGGGCGAGATTTGCTTTGAAGCGCGCCAACAGCCAGTCATTGAACATTATTGTCCTGACCTCCGCTTCCAGACGATCCATCTCATCCTGGCGCAACACCATGCCCGCGCCGTGTCGCTCGTGCATTCTGGCATTTGCCATCTGGTGCTCGTCGGTCGCATAGGGATAGGGGATCAGGATCGCCGGCGCCCGGCAGCGAATAATTTCAGCGATCGAGCCCGCTCCGGCCCGCGAGACCACCAAGTCGGCGGCCGAAATCACGTCCCCCATATTATCGGAAAACGGAACAAATGTAGCGGTTGCCGTATTACCGTCCGCGCTCTTTCCGCGGATCGTCCCGTTGTCCAACTTATGCATGCCCGTAACGCAATACACCGAAACGCCCTCCTCCGCCAGGCTGTCGAAATGTTCGAGCACCCATTCATTCAGTACGCTCGCTCCCTGGCTGCCGCCCAGTATGACGAGCAACTTGTTGGGCACTTCGATGCCGAGCCGCGTCCAGGCCTCCGCTTTCCAGACGTGCTGAATTTCCCGGCGCACCGGATACCCGAGATGCCGCACACGTTCGGGCGGCACGTTTTTCAATCGTACGCCGTCGGGCAAATACACCCGTGATGCAAAGTGTTTGAGCAGACGAATCGCACGACCGGGAGAGCAATTCGCCTCATGCAGAGCGACCGGCACACCGGCCAAACGGGCGGGGAGCCCCATGCCGACGGATATGAACCCGCCGAAAAGCAAGACCAGGTCGGGCTTTTGTTCCTTCAACAGTCGGCGTGAAAAAAACAGAGCGGCCAACACGCTCCACAATGAAGAGAAAAGCGAGCGGATTCCTCCCGAAAACGCGCGCCCGGGCATTTTTACAAACTCCAGATGCGGGTACTTGCTGATAAGCGCGGAATCCACCTCCTTGTGACTGATCAACAAGATACACTCATGCCCCCTGTCCTGAAGGGTCTCCGCCAATGCGATGCCCGGCGCCAAATGCCCCCCCGTGCCGCCACATGCCAAAAGAAACTTGCTCATATTTCGCGGCGCCTCCTCAACGCCGGCAATTCCCAACTACGAAACCCGTTCAATAAAAGCCCGATCAGTACAAACATAAACACAAGATTTGAACCACCGTATGAAATGAAGGGCAGCGACATGCCTTTTGTGGGAAGGCATCCTGTAACAACCCCGATGTTAATGAGCGCCTGAAATATAATGAACAACAATGCACCCGTAACGAGCAAATACTGATATAAATTGGGCGCGCGCCTGAGCTGATGCATGCCGACGAGAAAGAGCACAAGAAAGAGCAGCACAATCCCGGCGGTGAAGAACAAGCCGAGCTCTTCCCCGACGATCGCGAAAATGAAATCCGTGTGGGCCTCGGGCAAATACTGCAGTTGTTGGCGCCCTTCCCCAAGACCGACCCCATGGGTTCCGCCCGAACCGAATGCAAGGATCCCCTGCCAAAGCTGATAGGAAGAGCCGCTGCGGTTTTCCTCGAGGTTGAGAAATGCGGTAATCCGTTCCAATCGCACCGGGTCATTATAGACCGCAACGGAAAAGGCTGCCAATGCCATGATCGCCGCAGGCACAAGAAACTTCAACCGCGCGCCTCCCAAATAAAGCAGTGTGCCGCCCACAAGACCACAGAGAAACGCCGTCCCGAAATCCGGCTCCAGTAGAATGAGCACGCATATTGCCCCCATCATGCTCAAAGGAATGAGAAAGCCCCGAACGAAAGAATCCATTTCCCGGCGATAAGCGGCCAGGTAATGGGACAAACCGAAGAGCAGGCCCAGTTTCCCGATCTCCGATACCTGGAGCCGCATGGGACCCAACTCGAGCCAACGCCGGGCTCCATGCACCTCGACACCGAGCGCCGGTATCAAGACGAGGCCCAACAGGACAATGCTTCCCAAAAAAAGCAGATACGCATAGGAACGGAGGGCTTCCAGATTGACCAGCATGACAAAGACACCGCAGGCAAGAGCGACGCCCAGCCACGTAAGCTGGGAACGCAGGAGCTCCGCCGGGTTTTCATTCATTGAGCGGGACGTGCTGAAAAGCACCACCAGCCCGAGCGCTGTCAGCATCAGCACAATACAGCCCACCACTACCCCGGCCGGCGGGATGCGCCGAAAAGGGCTTCGTGCGACCGTTCGATTGCTCATTCCTGATTGGGGCCGTTCCGGCGGACTCGATTGCTTGTCTTACTCCTCCGTCCGGATCACGGGAATTTCTTCAGCGTCCTCGAACATTGCGTCCATATCCTCGTCCTCCTCGTCCTCGTCCTCGTCCTCGCTCGAGGAGACGTCCGCTTCTTCCTCCTCCATCAACGGATCCGCCTGGATCACCTGAATGCCCGGCCGCGCGCTGTCCCCGGTCGAATCGGAGGCGGCGGCACGATCCTCATCCGAACCACCCTCATCCTCCGATGAGGAGCTCCCCGAATCGCTGTCTTCCCCGTCTTCCCCGTCTTCCCCGTCTTCGTCGTCTTCGTCGGAAGCGCCGCCGACCTTCAATTCCTGTCCGACCTTAAGATTGCGTGCATCCCTGATATTATTGATGCTCAACAACTCCGAAGTTGACATGCCATACTTCCGGGCGATTTGCGCCGGGTATTCCCCTTCGCTCACGGTATGCGTATTGCCCGAACCGGACGCGGCATCGGTCGAGCCGGTTTCTCGCGTGCTTGTATCCGTCTCCGTCTCCGTCTCCGTCTCCGTCTCCGTATCCGTATCCGTATCCGTATCCGTATCCGTATCCGTATCCGAAGCACTGTCTTCCACAGGAATGACAAGTTCCTCCCCCACTCGAATGGTGTCCGAGCTCTTGTCGTTCACTTCCTTGATCGCATTGACAGTCGTGTCATGCCGATTCGCGATACGTGACAGATTATCGCCTCGCCGGACGGTATAAGTCTGGCCTTCCTCGCGATCCCCCGATGTTTCCGGCGTGGGCTCCGACTCATGCCGTGTCGCGGTATTACCGCTCCCGGCGGGGATCCGGAGCTCCTGCCCGATGCGTATCACGGAATCTTCCGACAGGTCATTCGCTTCATACAATTCGTCCACCGATACATCGTGTTTGTTCGCGATCGCCCACAAGCTGTCCCCCTTCTGTACGGAATAGGTTTCATAAGACGTCTCTTCGCGCTCGGGCGATTCCTCTTCGGACTCTTCAAAGGGGCCGAAATCCACGTCCTCCTCCGGACGCTCAGGCTCAAAACGCTCGAAATCGTCATCCTCCAAGTCGGCATTGAAGTCGGACATGTAAGACTCCTCCGCCGGTTGTTCGCGACGGTCGTCCTGGTCCTGGACGCGTGTCGGGGGCTGGGTTGTGTGACAACCCGGTTGAAAAATCAAGGCTGCCGCGCCAAGGTGTAAAAAAAGGACAAAACCAAAAACTCGTGAAACTTTCATAATTAATAAGGGCTACTGTGTTCTATGGGAAATAATACTAGCTCTGCATGATCACATTCTTCAAACTTAAAACCGTGGTTGTAAATGAATTTCCACGTTCCGCATAGTTTGAAAAACAGTCGAAACTCGCAAAGCCCGGACTGAGTAAAACGACGGCGGGCGGACTTGCCAGAGCACTGGCGGCGGCTGCCTTCACGACATCGTTGAATTGTTTTGCATATATAGCGGACACGCCTTCTTCGCGAAGGTTTCCGGCAAACGCATCGCCCACCGCACCGTAAATGAAAGCAGCATGAATTCCGCCCGCGAGGGCGCGCGCGAACGCCGGCCCGTCGCCCCCCTTTGGGAGCCCCCCGCCGATCCAGTGAACGGGCAGCTCGAAACCTTCGAGGGCGGCCAGCACGGCATCCGGATTCGTTGCTTTGGAATCGTCCCAAAATTCGACTCCATCCCACTCGGCCACACAGCGCAGGCGGTGGGGAGCAAGCTCAAAGGCGTTCGCCGCTTCAAAAAGAGCGGACTCAGGCAGCCCCCAGCACTCCCAGAGTTGTGCCGCAATAGCCAGGTTCCTGTTTTGGGGCGATTGCAGGAACGGGGAACCGCGTTGAAGACGCGCCGGATCCACGGTTCTTTTTTCCGGCCGTTTCCAGGCGGGAAGCTCCACGCCCGTATGCTTCGCCCAAGCCTCGACGCCTTCGCCCCAAACCACAGGCGCTTCGGGGCGAAGGCAGGAAAAAAGACCGGCTTTGGCCCGAAAATAAGCCTCCGCTGAACCATAACGATCAAGATGGTCCTCCGCGAAATTGGTCCACAGCAGCGCGTCCAGCTCCAAGCCCCGGAGCAATTCCGCCTGGAAGGAACTGATTTCGCACACTGCTGTGGTCTCCGGTGAATTCGCAGCCGAGAGGACCAATTCGCTCAACGGACGTCCGATATTACCCGCCGCTTCCGCAGCCCTTCCGGCACAAACAAGCGCGCCGCGCAACAGTTCCGTGACACTTGTTTTCCCGTTCGTACCCGTCACCCCGCACAAATAACCCCGCCAGTGAGAGGCCGCGAAGCCGAGCTCGCTGAAGCAGGGCTTTCCGGAACTCTCAGCCAGCCGCCTCCATGGGTGGTCGGCTGCAAAGCCGGGGCTGAATACAAACCCGTCGAATGCCGCAGCGGCATCCGCATCGAACCGCATCGCATCGCCCCCGCCCGCTTCATCAAAGCAACAGGCCTTATAGCCAAGCGAAGCGGCAAGCCGCAGGGCGGCCGTCCCGCTTAACCCGGCCCCGAAAACCGCGATCCGGCCCGCGGGATAACTCTCTTTTTTGTGCGACATGGATCAACGCAGTTTCAATGTAGCCAGACCGGCAATGGCGAAGAGCAGGGACAGGATCCAGAAACGAATCACTACCTTATTCTCATGCCAGCCCTTGAGTTCAAAATGGTGATGGATGGGCGACATCCTGAAGATCCGCTTGCCCCGCAATTTGAATGACCCGACTTGCAGGATTACGGAACCCGCTTCCATGACGAAGATCCCGCCCACAATAATAAGCGTTAAGGGCTGGTGTACCATGAAAGCAATAATACCGATAAGCCCCCCGAGCGCAAGGGAACCCGTATCCCCCATAAAAACCTCGGCGGGATGGGCGTTATACCAGAGAAAAACAAGACTGGCCCCAAGCAAGGCCGCACAGAGCACGGACAACTCGCCGACTCCCGGTATGTAACTGATGAACAGGTACTCGGAAATAATACTGTTGCCCGCGGCATACGCCATAATGCCGAAAGCCATGGCTGCCGTTACCGTGCACCCCACCGCCAGCCCGTCCACTCCGTCGGTCAAATTGATCGCGTTGCTTGATCCGGCCAGAATTAAAAAAAGAAAGGCGATGAGCGCATAAACCGGCGTTTGATCCGTCACCATGTACTTGTAAAACGGAACCCACAACTCGCCAACACGTTCCGCGGATGCGGGAACCGCAAACAAAAGCCCGAGCGCGGCCATTGTCAGGAACGCTTGCCCCACAAGCTTCCAACGGCCCGGCAAGCCGCGGCTCGTTCGCTTTGAAATTTTCAAAAAGTCGTCGATAAACCCGATGGCTGTCAGGCCGATGTAAACAACCAGCGCAGTCCAAACATAAATATTCGGACGCGCCCAGAGCAGGGCGCTGCCGACCACTGAAATACAAATGACCAGTCCGCCCATTGTCGGCACTTGCTCTTTCGCCTTGTGGAGCTCCGCCAGCTCTCCAACTTCATCCTCACCGCGCAAGGATTGGCGCATTTGCAGCGCCCGCAGCCTGCCAAACAACCACGGCCCGACAATAAACCCGATCCCCAGAGCGGTCATGCCCGCAAACGCAGCCCGCACGGTAATAAAGCGGAAGAGCCGGAGCGGCCCGAAAAGATTTTCAAAATCGGCAAGATAACTGAGCATAGGTTCAACCCTGTGGTTCGGATTTAAAATGGCTTAACAATTTTTCAAGGGCATAGCTGCGGCTGCCTTTGAGAAACACGGCGCCCTCGAAATTACGCACCAGTGCATGAAACCGCTCCACGGACTCGCCTGCGGCCAGCCGCTCCTCGGCAAACCCGGCTTGCCGGGCGCCCTCCAGGTAGGCCGTCGTCAGGTGGCGAGGGCCCACAGCCAACAGCCAATCGTCCGGTCGCGCCGCCATTTCGGCGGTGACCTCCCGATGCCACGGTTCGGCGCTGTCACCGAGTTCATCCATCGCTCCAATCACATAACAGCGAGGCGCGCCCGCGGGGGCGCTCCTTTCAAAGGCATCAAGCGCGTCCCGCATGGAGGCGGGGTTTGCGTTGTAACAATCGATGTAAAAGAAACGGCCTTCGTGCCGGATTATTTCTCCGCGCCTCTCGGAGGGACGGCAGGCCGCAAGACGTTCGACAAGTTCGGCTTCCGGAACGCCCAGTTCACGCGCGACAACCAGCGCAAGCGCCGCGTTGCGGGCGATCCCCCGACTCGCCGTGTAAAGGGGGAAGCTCTCCTTGGCGTCGTCTTCGAGCCACAGGTCCCACTTGTTTTCCTCATCGACCCTTTCCAGGCGGTACCGTACGATCCGGGCTGCGTCCGCGGCGGGAATTTCCTCTCCCGCTTCAGCCAAAAAGATCGCACGCGCGGCACAGGCCCGCACGGCGGAATAGCGCAGCAGCGCTGCCGGCGCAAACAACGAAGCATTTGCGGAAGCATGCCGCAGGAGTTGCATCTTCTCTTCCGCCACCTTTTCCTCCGAACCGAGTGCTTCCAAGTGCGCCGGTCCGATATGGGTAAGCAGGACATGATCCGCATGAATCGCGGCGCCCAGAGCCTCCATTTCACCGGGTTGATTAATACCGGCTTCCATTACACCAAAGGAGAAACGATCCGGATCCAAGCCGAACAAGGTCATGGGCGCCCCGATGCGGTTGTTCCAATTTTCGGGGCTCGCATGCGTCCGGTCGGCGTCCAACAAATGTTTGAGAATTTCCCGGGTCGACGTCTTGCCGCAACTTCCCGTAATCCCCACGACAGGACCGGGGAAAGCGTCACGCACGGCCCGCCCGATAGCCGCCATCGCCACCAATGTGTCCGGGACCACCAACTGCGGCAAACCCAGGTCCGGCTGCCCGCGCTCCACAATGGCGGCAGCGGCGCCTGCGGCGGCAGCTTGCGGAAGAAATTCGTGGCCGTCCCGATCTTCGCCTCGCACAGCGAGGAAACACCCGCCCGGTTCAAGAACCCGGGTATCAAAATGAAAGCCCTCAATCCCGCTCGGTCGAATGCCGCGGAGCCACTGCCCCTTCGTCCATTCCGCAAGCCGGTCGGCTTCAAAAAAAGGCCCCTCCGGATCATCCTTCGATTGCTTCGGACGTTCCGCTCCGTTTTGCGCCGCCGACATTATGCATCCTCCCGACTTTCCTGATCGAATGCCTTCAACCGCAGCATCTCACGCGCCACCTGCCGGTCGTCAAAAGGGATGACGGTGCCCTCAAACTCCTGATAGGTCTCATGCCCCTTTCCTGCAATAAGCACACAGTCGCCCGGCCGGGCATCGTCCAACGCGAGCGAAATGGCCCTTTTCCGCTGCGCTATAAACCGGACCGGCGGAACGTCCGCCCCCTCGCAGGCTTTACGCATATCATCAAATATCCGTTCCACCGACTCCGAGCGCGGGTTGTCGCTGGTCACATAAACCGCATCCGCTCCTTGCATGACCGCTTGCAGCATCGGGACGCGCTTTGTCCGATCCCGATTGCCCCCGCACCCGAAAACAACAATCACCCGCTCGGACGTCACATCGCGCAGCATGCCGCAAGCGTGGGTCAAAGCGTCGTCGGTATGCGCGTAATCGACCAGCACGTTGAAAGGCTGCCCGCAATCTATGCGTTCCATTCGCCCGGGCACGCCGGGGAAACCGCTGAGCCGCCCGAGCATTTCATTCATTTCGCGGCCGTTCGCGCGCCCAATGGCAAGGGCGGCGAGCAGGTTACTGACGTTGTAACGCCCGAGCAGGGGAGAAACAACCTTGGTCCGTCCTTCCGGCCAAATGATTTCGAAATGCGTTCGATCGGAGAAAAGTTCAATGTTTTCGGCCCGAATATCGGCAGTCTCCGTCAACCCGTAGGTAAGAACCGAAAGTGCGTCGCCCACTTCCTTTCTCAGGCGTAAGCCGTAGGGGGAATCCACGTTGATCACGGCTTTCTCCGGCAGGCGCCCATACTCGCCTGTGAATATCCGTTTTTTTACTTCGTAATATTCCTCCATCGATTTGTGGTAATCGATATGATCCTGTGTAAGGTTGAGGAAAGCGACCACGTCCATTTCCACGCCGAATATACGTTTCTGGTCGATGCCGTGCGAACTGATTTCCATGACGGTCTCCTTGCACCCGTTCGTTTCCATCTGTGCCAACAAGGCGTACAGATCAACGGACTCCGGAGTCGTGCGAAACGACGGCAAGGTACGTTTCCCCAAATCGTAGCGGATCGTCCCCAGCAAGCCGACCTTTTCGGTATCGCCAAGCAGATGCTGCGTCAGCATCGTAACAGTTGTCTTCCCGTTCGTTCCGGTGACTCCGGAAATGCGCAAGCGGGCATCAGGCTTGCCGTAGAAGCGACGCGAGACCCGTGCCAACGCCTCGCGGACATCCGAAACAATGATGACATTCACGGGAATATGGGGGCCGGGATCCTGTTCCGTAACAATCGCCACCGCGCCCCGGTCGATCGCTTCCTCAAGATAGAGATTCCCGTCCGTGCGGAGACCTCCGATCGCAAAAAACAATGCGCCGGGGACAACCCGACGACTGTCCGTAATGAGACAGGTTACTTCGAGGCTGTTGTTTTTTTTGCCGT
The DNA here is from genome assembly GCA_046546295.1 of Opitutales bacterium. Classification (GTDB taxonomy): domain Bacteria; phylum Verrucomicrobiota; class Verrucomicrobiia; order Opitutales; family Coraliomargaritaceae; genus JBKGYB01. Next base: position 15,742 of record JBKGYB010000003.1, read on the forward strand.
TGGCTCGTTCGACCCCCTGAAACAAGGAACCAACAGTCGGGTGCGTGGTGGTTTTGCGTCCGTCAGTCATGGAACAGGCATTTGAATTACGCGAGCGACTCCACCGTGAAGCGGCGGGCGAAAGCAAGGTACTGATGGGGAAATCGGCTAGACCAATCATAATATATATCAACGCTCCCGGGCAAAAAAGGATTCGTTTTCGGGGGAAGAGGGCCGGATGCCGAGATAAGCAATACAGGCCTCGGCGATGTTCCGGAAAACGGGCGCGGCCACCCGCCCGCCGCCTGCAATACCCGGCATTTCGGGGTCGTCGACCACCACGGTGATGGCAAGAGCCGGCTTGTCGGCCGGGAAAAAGCCGGAAAAGGAAGCTACGTGCCGGCTGCTGGAATACGCTCCATCCACAACCTTCTGGGTGGTTCCGGTTTTGCCCGCTACTTTGTAGCCTTCAATCACGGCTTTTTTCGCGGTTCCGTTTTCCCCAACCACCTCGTTCAGCATGGAAGCCAGTTGCGCGGCGGTCTCAGCTGAAATAACGCGGCGCTCGGGCCGCGGCTTAAAATCAACCACTGTTGCTCCATTCTCGTCGAAGACCCGCTTGGCCAGAAGTGGTTCCATCATCACTCCCCGGTTGGCGACAACCGACATCGCCATATGCATCTGCAGCGGAGTGGCGCTCACCGCATGCCCCATAGGCAGGCGCGTAATCGTCAACTTGTCCCATCGCCGCGGCTCATGCAGCGTTCCACTCGCCTCCCCATTCAGACTGACGCCGGTTTTTTTTCCGAACCCGAAAGCGGCGGCATAATCGTACAAACGGCTCTTCCCCAGCTTCATCCCCAAATGTGCGGCTCCGCGGTTGCTCGACTTTACGACGATTTCCCGCATGGAAAGAGGTTCTTCGAAATCCCGGTAATCGCTCGGCAGTTTCAAAGTGCGCCCTTTGTAACGCACCCGCTCCTTTTTTGTCGGAAAGACATCTCCCGACCGAACGATACCCTCGTTGAGCACCGCCGCAGCAGGAACAATCTTGAAGGTTGACCCCGGCTCATACAAGTCGGTGATCGCGCGATTCCGCTGGTTTTCAATCGGATAGAGATCCGTTTTGAAAAAGGCGTTCGGATCAAAAGTCGGGTGGTTTCCAAGCGCCAGAATCCGTCCGGTCGCCGGTTCGCTCACGATCACACTCACGCTGTTGGGGTGGTAGCGCTCGACGAGTTGTTGAATTTCACGTTCAACGATATGCTGCGCCATCTGGTCTATGCCGAGTTCAACGTTCAGTCCGTCGCTGGGAGCGACCTCCCGATTTCGGAAGCGGGCCAATTCCCGGCGGCGGCCGTCGCGCTCCGTCTCCCGCCAGCCATCCTGTCCGCGCAAGTAGTAATCGAATGTTCGTTCCACACCCGAAACAGGATCAGCCTCCTTGTTTACATACCCGAGAATATGAGCGGCAAGCGTACCTCCGGGATACACGCGTTCGTATTTTCGATTCCCATACACGCCCTTGATATCCAAAGCCATGACGGAATCGTAAGTCGATTCATCGAGGCCCTTTTCCAGATAGACCCATTTGACCGGTTGCCCGTCGCTGCTCTTGCCGGGACGATAGCGGGCATTGAAGGCGGCCTGAATTTCGGGGAGCGGTCGCCCAAGGAGCTCCGCCAGTTCGGGCAACTTGTGCCGGTCCTCCGGCCGGGTCGCATGCGGATCCACTCCGAGATTCACAGTCGTATGAGTGGCGCCCATAAGATTGCCGCGGCTGTCCACGATATCGCCCCGACGGGCCTCCAAAACCCGAACCATCCGCCGATTCTCATTCACATACGCAAGAAGGTCTTCCCGTTCCCAGACATGCAGATAGAACAGACGCCCGAAAAGAACGCAAAATGCCACCAGGATCGCCGTCACGACGAGCCCGGAACGAGCTCTGGAGACGAAGGCTTTACTCATGGGATGATGTTTGTTTGATCGGGTGCATGACTTTGTCAGCGTTATGGAGACGTGCCATTCGGCGAAGGGTTTGATCGGACGGCCGCAGGGGCCGGCAAACGCTTTTGCGCGAGGGCTGAACGGCGGAAACTTCACCGCGCTCGGCGAAGTGGGGTCTTTGCCTGTAATAGCAGGATGTCACACGCATTTTTGCAGGGGTTTTATTATTAATCGGGGTTAAAATTTGCATCACGGGCGCGCCTCGAATTCCACAAATGCCAAGTCAATGGTACTTTCGTAGGGCTCCCCTCTTGAAGCATGGGCAGCTGCGTCCGGAATATCGCGCTCGTCGACCCAGACGACCTGATAGTCTTTTGAGGGGCGAAGTTTCCCGTCTATCCGGGCATGGAGAAATTGAGGTTGGTGCATTTTCGCAATTCGCTCATCGAGAATCCCTATTTTGCGGCGCACTTCCTTTAAGCGTTCTTCCTTCTCCTGCTTTTGCGCAGCGGTTCTTGAAATTTGCTGCTCCACCCAGACAAGCGTAAAAGCGGAGGCGATGACAGTAACGATAATTGCTGTCAGAAGTCCGCTTGCATGGAAGCGCGTTTTTGGAGTCAATCGGGTCGTTGTTTTCATGCTGTCGGGCTGTTGGATTTTTTTCGCACCGCGCGAAGGCGCGCGCTGCGACTGCGGGGGTTCCTCCGGATCTCTTCTTCCGAAGGCCGGACCGGTCGGGTCACCGGCAATTCGGCGCGGACTTCACGTGTCTCCTGCGGGCGGCTGTCGCGCCCGTGCTCCGGACGCCCCGCCATTCGGCGGCAAAAACGTTTAACGATACGATCTTCGAGTGAATGGAAGCTGATCGCCGCCAGCACTCCGCCGGGCTTCAGCTTTTCGAAGGCGGCGGGCAAAGCGCGTTCAATGGAGCTCAGCTCGTCGTTTATATAAATGCGTATGCCCTGGAAACTGCGCGTGGCCGGATGAAGCTCTTTCCGTCCGGGGCGCCCCGGACCCACCGCGCCGGCCAACAGCTCGGCCAGCGAGCCGGTGCGCTCCAATCGTCCAGTGCCACGAGCCTCCTGAATCGCTCGGACCACACGCCGCCAGCGTCGCTCCTCCCCGTAATCGCGGATCGCCCGCACCAGTTCGCTTTCTTCAGCCGTTTCCAAAAACTCGGATGCGGAGCGCCCGGAGCGTGGATTCATTCGCATATCAACCGGGGCGTCGTGGCGGAAAGAAAACCCGCGCTCCTCCGCGTCCAGTTGAAAAGAGGAAAGACCGAAATCAAAAAACACACCATCAAAGTCGCTCGCATCCAGGGTTTCCAGCTCTCCGAAATTCAAGGGCAGGAAATGGAACCGCTCACCATAGGTTTCGGCAAAAAATTCCGCGCGCTTCTCCGCGTCCGGATCACAGTCCAGAGCAAGCGCGCAAACACCTTCCGCCGCCTCAAGAAACGCACGGGCGTGGCCGCCGCCCCCGAAGGTCCCGTCAAGAATATAGCTCCCCCTGCCCGGATCCAAAAGATCCAGCGTCTCGTCCAGCAGCACCGGCAAGTGGCCGCCCTGTGCGGCCCCTTCGAAACCGCTATCAGTGGAAGTAAGCATCGAGAATGGCACGGAGTGATGGAAGCTTTCGGTGGTTTTTCTTTTGATATGCGGACGCCCTCTTGTGGGCCACGCGCTGAGCGACTTCGGGACGGTTGAACCGGACCTGCGGCGGTTCCGCAAAGGTCCACGGCGTACGGTCTTTGCGATCGGGGTCACTGAGATAACCGGCGGCGCGGAAATTCTCCCGGGCGATTTTTTCGAGTGCGTTCTGCATGGTTTTCGGGGGTTCGGGGGTGAATGGCAACTAGAGCCCAAAACGCTTGTAAACAGCCGCTTGATCGACCGTATCCTGCATTCCGGGCAAGCTTAGTTCCTTGTATTTCTCTTCGCTGTAGATGCTGAAAGTGGACAACTTCCCAAGGAGGACCGCTCCTTTGCCGATCGCCGCATGTTCGATCAACCGGTCGTTCAAACTGATCCGGCCCTGCTTGTCGCAGCTGAAACTATGCGCCATTGCCATCAACTCGGTTACCGCGCGCTGGCCTTCGGTATCACCCAGGCTGATCTGCGAAATCCGCTCTTCCAACTGCGCGATCATCTTCGGCGGATAAACCGTCACATACCCCCCCGGCGCCGGCAGCGCCAGGAACCCGTTCGCCTCGCTCTCCGGCTCCGGACGCCATTGTGAGGGTATCGTCAGACGGCCTTTGTCGTCGATCGCATGGTGGAACTCACCCACAAATCCGCCTGTTTGTAAACCAACCATAAACACCAATATAAACCAATTTGCCCCAATACGCCCCATTTTGCCCCACAAGTCAAGCGTTTTTTTGCATTTTATTTTGTGAACAACTTGGCAATAAATGAGTTAAGTGATTTGAAGGCAGCAACATGTAACCTCGGAAATCGCGGGGTAAACCCGCTGCGACGACGATTGTCGCGACCCGGTCGCCATATCCCCTCACTCCGCTATCCGCGGAACCACGGCTGGCGGGGCAGGCAGGCGGCGAGTTGCTGCCTCAGGCATCCGCGGTGACGCCGATGACTGGCGCGCGGGACGGTTCGATTTGGATTTTGCCGTAAACCCTCCTTAAGTTAGCTCAATTCAGCGATGAGCCCGGTTGCCAATAAAGGGCGATCAAAGGGGTCTCCGCAAAAAAACAGCGTTTACAAACGTCTGAAGAAATTTGATCCTGTGGCGCATGTCGGCCGATCGCTCTCCGGGAAAAACGGCGCGGCTGAAAATAGACCTTGGTCGCGCGCTTCCGCCCGCATCTTTACATCTTTCATGTCGAAAAAAACGATTTCATGGCATCCATTAACGCGGCAAAGCGCACGGCTTTCGAAAAGCTCTCCATAGGAGCCCTCTACTACATGGGCGACCGGAGGGCGGTGGAATACGGCTTAAAGCTCTTTCAAAGCAACTCGGTCGAAAGCTTGCAATGGCGGAAAACAGACGCCGCCGTTATCGCAAAGGTAACGGATTTCCACCAAAAGAAATACCGGGTCGCCCTGAAGGTCCGGCAAGGAGAACTCGAACATCATTGCAATTGCGCCGCCTGGAAGCAATGGGGCCGGTGCAAGCACGCGGTCGCGGGCGCCGCGGCCATGTTCCTCGCAGTGCAGGGGAAGAACCCGGGCGGCATAAAAATGGACACCGAATACGCCCTGAACCTTCGGGCGCAGTTGGGCTTCGAAGATGCGGTGGAGCGCGTTGCAGAGTCCGCCGAACCACCGAAAAAGAAGACCGCAAAACAAAAACCCGCGGCGGAGCTTCTGCTGAAAAGACATCCGCAAAACGGGTATCCGGTCATCGAAATACTCGACCGTACGCCGATCGAATTTCTGCGTGCCCTGGAACTTTATTCCATGCTCAGGAATTATGGGTTCGGACACCTGAACTGGTTCTACCTGCACGATCCGGACAAATCCTTGCCTCATTGTCTGGAGGAGGCCCCTCTGCAAAACGTCCGCCTGTTGGTGGAAATGGAAGACGGACGCAAGCCACTGGCGTTCAACAAGGAAATCGGCGCTCTTCAGGTCGATCTCGACCTGCGCAATGACAAGGTCCATCCTGTGGTAAGCCTCATCGACGAAAACGGTTCCGTTGCAGAGGCCCGCGGCATGATAACGGACTCTTCCCTTGTCCTTCGGAGCGACGGAACGCTTCAGCCCAGCCGCAATGATCAGGTGGCGGATTTCTTAAACTTTTTCCCGTCCGAAGAAACCGATCGTTTCGACCTTTTTCAAAAGACGCTCCCTCTGCCGGTTCGGGAATTCAACGAACACGGCTGGCGCGAATGCCTTGACCGGGAATGGATTGCCGCAGGTGAGTTGCGCTTTTCCACCGCCGGCAAAGAAGCAAGCATCCGGGAAATTGCTTCCGGTGATGTAAAAATAAACCTGGACTTACAGGAGCCGGCTTCCGGAAGCACGGGGGAAATAAACTATGATCTGAGCCTGCTGCTTGCGGACCAGAGGATTGACGCGCGCCCGGCCCTCGACAGCTTCAGCGAACTACTGGTCCGCGAATATGGTTCGCTTTTCAAATCGAAAACAAGGCTGCTGCCTTTTTTGGACATGACCCGGCGGTTTCTTGCGGCCGACAAGGAGCGGCGCGGACAAATACTCGCCGAGCCCGCGGTCTTCTGCGAAGCCTTTGCCAAGCCTGCCTATGCGAACAGCCTCAAACTGTTTTTTAGACAGATGGCCATCTTGACGGAGGCGGATGAAAACGAGGTTTCACTTGCCGCCAATCCAGAGAGCGGCGAGTGGTTGTGTTACTCGCCCCCATGGCAAATGATCGGGATGGTGGTCTTCGGATTTCTGGCACAGGAATGCGCGGACGACCTGAGCCGGCTCGAGCGCAACGCCCTGCCGCCCCCCTCCGACGGAAACACCGCCGGCGTTTTGCAGCGGGCATGCGCGGTATGCGACGCGCTGGGCGTTCACTTGACCTTCAACGGCAAAACTTTGCGTCGGGAGCCCCTCCTGGTCGAACTTGAGGGCAAGCCCGACGATACGGAAATCGACTGGTTCGCCCTGCACCCCTCCGTGCGTTGCGGCGAACGCACTCTGACGGAACAGGAATGGCGCCGGTTGATTCAAGGCGATTTGGTCTTGAAGGACCCGGAGGGACGCATCATACTTCCGGATACGGGAACGGACGAAACGGGCATGGACGTGCTCGCGCGCCTGCTTGCCGGAAAGAAGAAAAACAAGGGGCGCGCGGACAACGCCGCACCCGGCGGGGAGAATCCGGCTTTGACGGTTTCCCGGCTGGAAATGCTGGACTGGATCGCCTTGCGCCAGCGAGGCATCCAACTGCGGCTGCCGGATGAGGCGGAGCGGTTGTTCCAACGCCTCCTTCAATTCGAACGGTTGGAAGCCTTCCGTCCTCCGAAGAGCCTGCACGCGCAATTGCGCCCCTACCAGAAAGAAGGCTGTGCGTGGATCGATTTTCTCTACGAACACAGATTCGGCGCATGTCTCGCCGACGATATGGGGCTGGGCAAAACAATCCAGGCGATAGCCTTTATCGCGAAGTGCAAAGCCAAACGCCGTATTCGCGCGGGAGCGGGCTCGGTGCTCGTGGTGGTTCCCCCCAGCCTGGTCTTCAATTGGTTGGATGAGTTCCGGCATTTCGCTCCCAGCCTGAAGGTGCTCGAATGTATCCGGCGCGACGCCGCCTCCGCCGAAGAGAACAATGCGGACGTGCTTCTGACAACCTACGACCGCGTGCGTCTGGACATTCGAACACTCGAATCGAAACGCTTTGAAATCGTGGTGTTCGATGAAGCGCACAATTTGAAAAACGTCGCGGCGGGCCGGACCAAGGCCGCGCTTCGCTTGAACCGGCGCTTCACGCTCTGCCTGACGGGCACACCGGTCGAAAACAATCCCAACGAATTTTACTCTGTCATGTCGGCGGCGGTACCCGGTGTTTTCGGGACCTTGCCTGCTTTCAAACAACAATTCCGCAAAGCCCCGAATCGCCTGCTGGCGCGCGCCAGACCGTTCATCCTGCGGCGGACCAAGGCGAAAATCCTTAAGGAACTGCCAAGCAAGGAAGAACACGATTTCCTTCTGGAGATGTCGGACCTTCAAAAAGAACTTTACACCCGGACAGTGGAGGAAGTCCGCAAGGAGGTGGCCGAAGCGTATGAGGACAAGCCCGGACAACAGGCCGGGATCGTCGCCCTCGCCGCGCTTCTTCGGCTACGACAGGTCTGCGTCGGTCCGGAACTGCTTGGACGCGCGGAAAAAACACCTGCTCCGAAATTTGCGCACATGCTCGCCAAACTGGAAGAGCTTCACGCGGAAGGTCACGCGGCGCTGGTTTTTTCACAGTTCCGGGGAGCGCTCGATCAGATGGAAGCTGTGGCCGTCAAGGCCGGCCTGCCCTATCTTCGGATGGACGGGCAAACCCCGGTCGCAAAACGCAAACAACGCGTCGCGGATTTCCAGTCCGAAAACGGACCGCCCTTTTTCTTTATCAGCCTGAAAACAGGAGGCGTCGGACTTAACCTGACACGCGCGAATTATGTGTTTCACCTCGACCCGTGGTGGAACCCCGCCGTTGAAAACCAGGCCAGCGACCGCGCACACCGGATCGGGCAAAAACGCGCCGTCTTTGTCCAGCGACTCGTCATGCAACACTCGATCGAGGAACGCATGTTGCAACTGAAAGCACGGAAAGCGGATTTGTTTCGACAGTTGGTGGAAGACCCCGGTGAAAAAGCATCCGGCGCCGCGTTTAGCCGCGAAGATTTCGAGTTCCTGATAAACGGCTGAGCCGAGCCAGCGCTTGTTTATTTTTTTAAAATTAGTGTTGCTTACTTCATTGCGGCACAGTATTAATTTTATTTAACAGCTTTTAATGGCTGAAGTTTCCACATAAAGAAAGGATACCCCATGAATTCAACGGCCGCCCCGTTACTTGAGCAGATGGACCCTGCCATGGAGCATGATGTTCGCGAGTGCGCGAACAACTGGAAAGACCAGGAGGGCAACCTCATTATGATCCTCCACGAGATCCAGAACCGCCTCGGATTTGTCCCGCGCGAAGCCAGCCTTCTTCTGGCCGAGGAAACCGGGACGCCCGTCGCCCGGATCTACGAAGTCCTTACATTCTACCACTATTTCAAGTTAGTCGCGCCCGGTAAAAACCACATCACGATTTGCAACGGCACCGCCTGTTACCTGAAGGGAGCGGAGCGCATTATGACCGAGCTGGAACGCCGACTCGGCATCAAGGACGGGCAGACTTCCGAAGACCGCCTGTTTCACATTGAAACGGTGCGCTGCGTCGGTTGTTGCGGGATGGCGCCCGTCATCGTGGTCAACGGCAAAACCATGGGCAAGACCGTCCCCACCGATGTGCCCGGAGTGATCGAGGAAATCAGCAAACAGGAGGAAGAGCATGAGTGAGGAAACATTACAGAAGCTGAGACAATCCCTTCATCAGGGCGTCCCGCAGGCGTCGGAAGATGCCTGGGTCAAAGTCGGGCTGGACACAGGCGGAATCGCCGCCGGCGCCGACCGCATGTTTGCCATGATCGAAGAAGAGGTAAACGCCGCCGCGCTTGACTTCCCCGTCCGCCGGGTCGGATCCTACGGCTTCGCTTATATGGATCCACTGGTCGAAGTGAGCCGCCCGCAAGAGCCTGCCGTGCTCTACGGAATGGTTAATGAGGAATCGGCCCGCGCAATTGTTCGGGAGCACCTCGCGGAGGGCAGAATGGTTGACGACCATGTGGTGGCCTCCCGCAGGTATGGCGACTCACTGGATTCCCCGACCACACACATCCTGGTACAGGACACCTCCCGTGAAGGCGGGGACAAGACCGACGGCATCGGGACCGCGCTGCGGGATGAATTGAAAACCCATGGCCTGGACGGGCAAATCCAAGTCGTGCGGGCGCTCGACATGGGGATTTACGGGGAGGGCGTCGTTCTACAGCTCTTCCCTTCCCAAGTCACCTATTGCAACGTTCTGAGCAGTGATATCCCGCGGGTGGTGGAAGAATCCCTGGCCCGCCAAAAGGTGGTCGAGGATCTGCACTGGACACGCCCCCACGGACAGCTGCGGATTGTTCTGCGTAATTGCGGGGTGATCGACCCGGAAAGCTTGGACGATGCCCTGCGCCACGGCAGCTACCATGGATTTACCCGCGCTCTGGCCGAGGGCGATCCCGATTTCGTCATCGAAACGATCAAAAAATCCGAGCTGCGCGGGCGCGGCGGCGCGGGCTTTCCCACCGGTCTGAAGTGGGAGCTGACACGCCGAAGTCAGGGCGAACGGAAATTTATTATTTGCAATGCCGACGAAGGCGACCCGGGAGCGTTCATGGACCGCAGCGTGCTGGAGGGCGATCCCCACGCCGTCCTGGAAGGGCTTATGCTGGCGGCTTATGCCATCGGGGCGACCGAGGGGTATTTCTACATCCGGGCGGAGTATCCGCTCGCGATCAAGCGAGTCACCCTCGCGATTGAGCAGGCCCGGGAGCGTGGCTTATTGGGCAAAAACATTCTCGGTTCGGGATGGGATTTCGACGTGCATCTGCGTCTCGGCGCGGGCGCCTTTGTTTGCGGCGAGGAAACCGCCCTGATCGCCTCCATGGAAGGCCGCCGCGGCAGCCCTGAACCCCGCCCGCCCTTCCCTTCGGTCAAAGGCCTCTGGGGCATGCCCACATGTATCAATAATGTGGAGACGCTTGCGGCTGTCCCCTGGATCGTAGACCAGGGAGCCGAAGCTTATGCGGCCCACGGCATGGACAAGTCGCGCGGCACAAAAGTCTTCGCCGTGACCGGCAAGTTAAAGAATCCGCAGTTGGTTGAGGTTCCGATGGGCACGACCGTGCACGACATCGTTTACAATATTTGCGGGGGCGTGCAAAACGACGTGCCGATCAAGGGCGTACAGACCGGGGGGCCTTCCGGCGGAATCATTTCGGAAAAACACCTGGAAACGCCCATTACCTACGAAACGCTGCAAGCCCTGGGCTCCATCATGGGTTCGGGCGGCATGCTCATTCTGGACGAGAACGACTGCATGGTGGACGTATCCGCGTTCTACCTGAAGTTCTGCGTGGATGAGTCCTGCGGCAAATGCGCGCCCTGCCGGGTCGGCGGCTACCAGATGTTGCAGCTCATCATCAAAATTTCGCGCGGTCGCGGGACGCTCGACGACCTCGAACAGGTTCGCCGGATTTGCACCGCCATGCAAACGGCCTCGCTTTGCGGCCTGGGGCAAACCGCTCCCAATCCGGTGCTTTCCTCGCTGCGTTATTTCGAGGAAGAATTCATCGCCTATATCGAAGGCGGCACCGCTTACGCCCGGAAACGCAAAAAGGCGCTTTCAGAGGGCAAAAGCCTGAAAGAGGCCGTTTAAAACCGCTTGCGCTGTAATTACCCGCCGAACCACTTCGCCATGCCGCAATCATTAACCTTTTAAAAAGGAAACCCATGATTCAACGAACCGTAACAGCAACGATTAACGGAATGGAAGTCACCGTTCCAGCAGGCGCCTCCATCCTCGATGCTGCCCGCCAGGTGCAGGTCAAAATTCCCACGCTCTGCAAGCACGAGGATCTCCTGCCCACAGCCGCCTGCGGCCTTTGTATCGTAAAGATCGCCGGCAATCGCAAGTTCCCAAGGGCCTGCGCCACCAAGCTGGAGGATGGCATGGAAATCACCACGCACGACCCTGAACTGACGGATGTGCGGCACGCCACGCTGGAGCTGATTCTTTCCAACCACCCGAACGCCTGCCTCACCTGCGGGCGCAACGGAAATTGCGAATTGCAAAACCTGGCCGCGGATTTCGGCATCCGGCAGGATTGCATACCGCGCTACGTGCGGGATCTTGAACCGGATTGCTCGACCGACTCGATCGTCTTGGAATTCACCAAATGCATTAAATGCGGACGCTGCATCGAGGTCTGCCAGGAGATGCAAAACGTGTGGGCGCTCTCCTTCCTCGACCGGGGCATCAACACGCGCATGGCGCCGGCCGGGGATATTTCGCTGGCGGATTCTCCTTGTATACGCTGCGGCCAGTGCGCCGCTCACTGCCCGACCGGCGCCATCATTGAGAAAGATGAAATCACCACAGTATGGGACGCCCTGCGCGATGAGAAAAAATTCTGCACGGTGCAAATCGCACCCTCCGTGCGGGTCGCTCTGGGCGAGGCCTTTGGCTATCCACCAGGCGCCGACTTGACCGGAAAAATTTATTCCGTCCTGCGCCGCCTCGGTTTCCGGGCGGTGTTTGACACGAATTTTTCAGCCGACCTCACCATCATCGAGGAAGCCAGCGAGTTTGTGGAACGCTTTGCCAAGGGCTCGGGGCCACTGCCACTGATTACCACCTGTTGCCCGTCCTGGGTCGACTACATGGAAAAACGCTTCTACGACCTCATCCCCAACTTCTCTACAGCGAAATCACCCCAGCAGATGCTGGGCGCCTTGGCCAAAACGTATTACGCGGAGAAAGAAGGCATTGATCCGGCCACCCTCTACCAGGTGTCCATCATGCCCTGCACCGCCAAGAAATACGAACTGCAGCGCACGGATGAAATGTATGCCTCCGGCTACAAGGATGTGGACGTAAGCCTCACGACCCGCGAACTGGCCCGGATGATCAAACAATCCGGCGTAGCCTTCAACGAATTGCCTGACGGAGAGGCCGACTCCATACTCGGCGCCTACAGCGGGGCCGGATTGATATTCGGCAACACCGGCGGCGTGATGGAAGCGGCCTTGCGCACGGCATACTTCAAAGTAACGGGTGAAAACCTTGAAAAGGAAGCCATTGATATTCAGCCGGTGCGAGGACTGGAGGGTATAAAAAAGGCCACGCTTGATGTAGCGGGCGCCGAAGTCCGGGTGGCTGTGGCACACGGCTTGGGCAACGTGGAACAACTTTTACTCGAAGTCAGGCGGGCGCGCGATGCGGGCGAGCCGCCGCCCTATCACTTCATCGAAGTCATGGCCTGCCCCGGAGGCTGTATCGGGGGCGGCGGGCAGCCCTACGGGGTCTCCGATGAAGTGCGCCGCAAACGAATGGAGGGCCTCCTCGCCGGGGATAAAGGGATGACCCTGCGTTTTTCCCACGAAAATCCTGAGATCCTCAAACTGTACGACGACTTTCTGGGAGAACCCCTTCACGGACGCGCACACGAACTGCTGCACACCCAATACCACCCGCGCCCTGTCTACCGTCGATGAAATTGCCGGGACAACTTCGGTGGGCGGGCCTGCTGTTGGCCGGTTCCCTGGCCGCCCAGCCACAATTGCCGCCGGAGACGGTGTTCGGACGGGCCGGCCCGGAAGCGGCGGGCTTGTCCGGAGCCACCGTCACCGCTCCGGTCTCACCCCGCGCCTCCGGCTTGCGCGAAGCCCTGGAAAAAACGCCGGGGCTGTTTTTACAGGAAAGCTTTGGCGGAATCGAGCCGCCGCGACTAGCGGTGCGCGGCTCCGGCATACAAAGCGCCCCGGTATCGCGCGGCGTGCGCCTCCAGTTGGATGGATTTCCTCTGAATTTTGCCGACGGCAGCTTTAACACCGGCTTGATGGAAACGGCCTGGCTGGACCACGCCGAGCTCACCCCGGGACCATCCGCCGGGGTAGCTACCCTTGGCGGCGAGCTCTCCCTCTGGAGCAAACTCATCGAGCCCTATGAGGGCGGGGAAGCCCGCGCCACCGTCGGACAGGATAGCTCGCGCTCTCTGGTCGCCTGGCAGCGGCTCGCTCACCAGAAGCAAAATTTCGCGGCGGGCGTCAGCTTGCGCCGCACGGATGGCTGGCGGGAGTACAGCAAACAACGGCGTGAAAGTGTTATGGCCACCTTTCGTTCGCCTCTCGGCGCCGATGAGCGCTGGGAGCTTCAGGGACATCTGCTGGCCGCACGCCCCCGGATCGAGGTACCTGGCCCCCTGACCCGATCCCAAGCTTTTCAAAACCCCGAAACCGTCATTCCCAGAGCGCGGAGCGACCGCCCCTACCGTGAGAGCGAATACCTGCGGCTCGCGGGCTCTCTCACGAAGCAGTCCAGCGAGGGATATCTATCCATAGGAGCCTCCGGGATCTTCTACGAAGACGAATTCCGTCAGCTCCTGCCCAATGGCATCTCCCGCGCCTCAGCCCGGGAGGGAGCCTTGTTCCTCGACCTGCAACGCGACTGGGACACCTCCTGGGAGCAACGCACGGATGCCCGGCTCTCCCTGCACAGCGGTTGGAACACCGTGACGCGGCATCGCAACGCAGGCGGAACCTCAGGCGCCCGGATGGGCGATAACCGCATGCGCCCCGACACCTGGACGCTTGCCTTGGACCATACGGTCAGCCCCCGGCCCGAATGGGAATTCGAAGTGGGAGGATCCCTGCTCCACGCCCGCCGGGAAATCACTGAGCGCTTTGACACTTCGGGCTCCCGGCCCTCCACCGCCCTCAACTTGAAAGAAACAAAGCTGGCCCCGCGGGTGGCGATAAACTGGCTCCCCTCCGAAAACTTCCGGATGACCCTCGCCCTCGCCCGCTCCTACGAACCGCCCACATTTGACGACTTGCTCTTCACCACCGGCCCTCTTCCAGCCCGCCAACTCGCCTCGAAGCCCCTCGACTGGCAACGGGCCGACCAGATCGAACTGTCCCTGCAGGGCGGAGGCCCAAACTGGAATTGGCGCGTTGCCGCCTACGAAGGCCGCTGGAAACGGGAATTCCTTCGCCTGCTGGACAAACAGGGCAACCCGCGCGGCGCCGTCAACGCCGACGAAACCCGCCGCACGGGCTTGGAAGTCGCATTGGATCGCTCGCTCTATGAGCTTAATTCACTGACCTTGCGCGGATGGACCGCCTGGCAATGGACCTATTATCGTTTTGACGATGATCCCGTCTTTGGCGACAACCGTATTGCCGGCATTGCCCCCTTTTCCGGCGCCCTCGGGTTAGAAGTCGCTACAGCGGACGGGTGGTTCCTGGCCCCCTCCGTGCGGGGACAAACCGGCAACATGTATGTGGATCATGCCAATACCCTGGACGCTCCGGGCTTTGCCGTATGGACCATCGACGCCGGACGTCATCATCCCTCGGGATGGTCGGTTTATCTGAGAGTGGAAAACCTGTTCGATAAAAAATACATTGCGAGCCCGGCCGGCGTGCTGGATCGCGCAGGCTCGGCCGCCAAAACCACCGTTTTTTTGCCGGGAGCCGGTCGAAGGTGGGAAATGGGCATCAACTATACCTGGTAGAGCGGATGGGTAGAGGGCGGTAGCGGGAGTTCAAATATCCTAAGTTCAGCAGTCAGCGCTACCACCAGCGGAACTGGAACATGCAATAAGAGACTGGAAAGAGAACCCCCGTCCCACATTAGTCCCTTACCAATCAAATCCCGCGCGAAACGCGCGGGATTTGATTGGTAAGGGACTAAAAAGACATACAACAACTGATGGACACTGATTAGCAAAGGGTTAGCGATTTTTACTGCTTCGCCTGTTCGGCGAATGTCCCAATATCCATAAG
>JBKGYB010000004.1:0-28839 GCA_046546295.1 Opitutales bacterium
GTTGTACGTCGAATTCGATATCCGCCTGCATATGCTCGAAGGGGACCGGGAAACAGGGGGGATCCATTTTCGGGCGGATCGCGGTTTCAATTTCCTGGTGGAAGCCGTGAAATATGATGCGGTTGCCCCGCTGGAAGGCGGGGGTAAAGAACGGGAAGCCCTGAATGTGGTCCCAGTGCAAGTGTGATATGAAAATATGGTAAGTCGCCGGATCCGGGTTGGGGCCAAGGTAGAGCGCGTAATCCCTGATGCCGCTGCCGGCGTCGCAGAGGAGCGCTTCGTCCGTGCCCGCCTCAATCTGAACACAGGACGTGTTGGCCTTGTAGGTTCCCCGGTTGCTGTGGGGGAGCGCGTCAATAAAGGCGTCCACGTCCGCCTCGCTTGCAAACGTTTCGTTCCGGGCCGCCCAAAGCGCGGCTTTCACCTTCCGCCGGATGACGTCGGATGAAGCGGGGGATGGGAGTGAGCCACATGAACCCCATATGATTGCCTTAAAACTCACAGCTATTATAATGAACTATGATCGGGGAACGGAGCGAGTCAAAACGAAGAAAGGTTTTTGGCGGATGCGGAATGAGTGTTGCGGAATTCGTTCGCGTGCGGCAAGGCTTAAAACCATGCAAGATAAAAAAAAGCAAAGGACCGTGAGGACGGGATTTTATGGCGTCCGGATTTTCCGACGCGTCCGGCTCACTGGCGGTTTTTTTATGGTTGGATCATTGCGGTGGTTGCGACGCTTGGGATTTGCGCCAGTATGCCCGGACAAACCATTGGAGTGAGTGTTTTTACAAGCCGTCTGCAAGAAGCCCTCGGACTGAGTTCGATGCAGTTGAGCATAACGTATATGCTGGGCACCTTGCTGAGTGCGCTATGCTTGAGTTCGGGCGGCCGGTTTTTTGACCGCATGGGGGCAAGGCGCTCCATTGTCGGCTCTCTGCTTGCGCTTGCTTTGGTCTTGTGGGGGCTGAGTGAAGTCGAGCGCATTGCGTCGTTGCTGGGCGCGCTGCCGGGAATGGACGTGCGCCCGTGGTTGGCGGCGTTTGTTGCGCTGACAGTGGGTTTCTGGTCCGTGGTTTCGGTGTTTTCCGGTTTTATTGTCGCGTGGCTAACGGACCGACCGTATGTACGGGTCAAGTACCTGCTTTGCTTGATGGCAGTCGCTTCCCTTCTCGGATTCGGTACGATCGCGGCCGGTGATTATCCGGAATGGAGTTGGTTGCATGTGTTGGGCTACGGCATATCGGGGGGGTGTTTCGGTAGCCTTTCGGCGATTATTTGGCCCCGTTTTTACGGACGCACGCATCTTGGCGCGATATCCGGCTTGTTTATGACGGTATTGGTCGTGTCGAGTGCGGTGGGTCCGTTTTTTTTCAGTTTTCTGGAGAGCCTCGCAGGGAGCTACCGCGGAGGTTTTGCTGTGGCGGCTGTGGCGGCCGCCTGTTTGGCGGTGGCCGCGTTGCGCGCGGATAATCCGCAGAGGCTCGGGTAGTTTGTCGGACGGGTTCCCTGATATTTACAAGCATCCAAGGCAGGACCGTATGCCATTAATCTGAATTCAGCGCAACTACTCAGGAGTCGGAATACCGTTTGACCAGGCGCGTGTAATCGCGGAAGGCTTCGTGGTCCGATGAGCCCAGAAGACTGTAGAAAATGGTTTCGGCCGGCAGGATGTGAACATCCATGGCCAGCAATTGGTTGAGCACCGGCTGCCGGTCGCAGTGACGGCGCTCGCCTATACAGTCGGACAATACAGTGGCGCCGACCCCGGCGCTCACAGCATCCACGGCGGTCTGGTAGACGCAGACCGGGCTCTCGATGCCCGCGATCAAGAGATGGTCGATCGGGTGGTTTTCGATCCATTCGCTAATGCCGTCCGCTGAAAGCGCGGAAAAGCCTGTTTTTGGAAAGATGCGCTCGGGGTCGCGGAGAAGCGAGTGAAGCGTTTCATTTATGGGACCGAGTTTGTCCGGGGACTGCTCGGTTGCAGCCACGGGGCAACCGAGCCGGGAGGCGACCGACACGGCAAACGACACTCTATTTATCAGGTCTTCATGGCCGGGGATTGTCCGGAGAAATGTGTCCTGAAGATCAATCAGCAGGAGACCGAGCCTTGAGACGGGCTCGGGCGCTGTTTTTGGGTCGTTGTGTTCTGGCGGGGATTCGTCTTGCATGGTAAAAACCTGTTGAAAGCCGCATTACACGGGGTCGGGGAGACGCTTGCTGTGGGCATAGGTTTGATGGGCCCGGGTTTGAACAAGCTCGCCTGTTTCAATGATGTAGGCGGTGAGGTAGCCCCCGTACACGCAGCCGGTGTCGATGCCGATGGACCACCGCTGATGGAGGACATGAGGCCTGGGTGTGTGCCCGTAGACCACGAAGGGAGGACCATTCCAACTGTCCGCCCAGGGAGGCGCATCCGGATCATCCGAGTGTTTGGCGGGCTTGCCCTTTTCGTCAATTACTTGAATGGAGGTAATGGTTTTTAAAGATTGCTTCTCCCACGGCTGGTCGGGCAGAAAGCCCCCGTGCACGACTACGGTGTCTTTATCTTCCATATGGATGAACGGAGGGAGTTTTTCGAGGAATTGCCAGTCTTCTTCGCTCAGTTGATCGATGGTTTCCCGATCATAGCGTTTCAGGATTTTGGGGCGGTTTTTGCGTCGTGCGGTGAGCAGGCGTAGCTCGTGATTGCCGAGAATCGATTCGATTGAGTAGGTGCGGGCGATCTCGAGCACACGATGGCTGTTTGGCCCCCGGTTTACAAGATCGCCGACTTGGATAATGCGATCCTCGGTTCCGAATTCAAGTGTTTCAAGCAATTCCTCGAATTCGTCGGCACACCCGTGGACATCTCCTATGACGATGGTTCGACTCATGTTGGCGCTTTCCTAGCATCCCGTCGGGCATGCGCAATCACATTTTGCGCTTCGCGCAAAATGTAGCTTGTTAGCTCCTTCCTCACTCGCGAAGCGAGGGCGCCCGATTTTGCGCTTCGCGTAAAATCGGGCTTGTCGAAGCGCTTCACGTAGTGGATCATCGCAGGCTTCTTAAGAAAATGGATTGGCAAATTAAAAATCCGGCTCGTGTGTCCACTCTTTCGGGAAAAGAATTTACCCCGGGGGATCGGATCGTCTGTATGGTTTTCAAGGATGAGGCGGCCGGCGAGTTGGGCCGAGCGGATTTGCTCGAGCATGAGGTTGATTCCTTTACGCCGGCGGGTGAAGTGCTTGGCCGATGGATGCGAACAGTGAAGCCGCCGAATGAAACGGCGGAAAATTCCCGGGACGCGGTGGCGTCGGCCGAAGAACTCTTTCTCTCCCTGCAACCCGGTGTCAGTGAGTCCGGGCCGGAAGAAGCTGATGCGCTGAGGCATCTGCTCGCACTCATGCTTGAGCGCAAGCGCATCCTTCGGGTCCAAGGCCCGCGCAAGGGTTCCGGAAGTCAGACCTATCTGCACGTAAAGCGGAAAGAGGAATATACTGTGCCCCTGATCGAAATTGTTCCCGAACAATTGTTGAAAATCAAGGAGACATTGGGCGATCTTTTATCGTGAACCGGAACAAAAATTCTGCAATAACTCGCATATGACTGTAAAAACCCGCGTCCCCTTCGCTTTCCTGATTCTCGCACTGGTCTTTCCCGGTGTCTCATGCAAAAACGGCATGGATGAGGAAAACATGAAAATCCCTCGACTGATGGTTGAAACACGGGGCGCCGATGCGCCCGGCTCGCGGCAGGTGGAGCTGACCTTGCCGATCAGCGGAACCAGCATTATGGTGCGGAATGAACCGGTGATTCATGAATTCCAGATCACGGATATCGAGTTGGTAAAGGTGGATATGGGCAAAGCGCTCCTGATCAAGGTGTCGGACCTGGGAGCCCGGGCGCTTTATCGCCAAACCGTTGCCAATATGGGCAAGCGCATGGTCTTGACCGTTAACGGAACGCCGGTGGGCGCCCGGCGCATTGAAGCGCCCATAAAAAACGGCATTTACTATACCTTTGTCGAGGTGCCTGACAGCGAGTTGGACGATTTGGTGATCGATTTAAAAAAGACGCTCGAAGAACTGCAGTCCCGGCAATAGCTGGTCTTGGTCGGACAAACGTGTGGATTGGCCGTACATGTCTGCGATGAAGCTCAATAGGCGCTTTGTTCAGCTTGCCTGTTTTGTTGCGGCGTCGGTGTCGGTTGAGGCGGGCAGAGGGTTGGTCTGGCCGACACCGAACGAGGCATTCGACCGGGGGGCGCCGATTTCCAGGTTTATTCAGCCCACTGCCAGCGGGAAGGTGGAATCCGGGCTGTTCGGGTGCGTGCGCAATGATGGCACGCGATTTCATGAGGGCATTGATTTGGCGGCTGTAAAACGGGACAGCCGGGGGGAGGCGCTGGACGATGTTGTTGCGGTGCTGCCCGGGCGGGTGGCGCATGTCAGCCGCGTCGCATGGCACAGCAGTTACGGGCGCTATGTCGTCGTGGAGCACGACAGCGAAGAACTCGCTTTTTATACCTTGTATGCGCACCTTGCCAAGGTGGAGGAGGGGCTCGGGAAAGGCGCGCGGGTTAACTCGGGGACCGTTCTTGGGCGGATGGGGCGGTCGGCGGGAGGCTACTCGATCCCGAAACAACGCGCTCATCTGCATTTCGAGATCGGCCTCCGGTTGACGGACAGTTTTCAGCAGTGGTTTGATGCCCGGGATTTCGGGAGTCGCAACCATCATGGCAATTGGAACGGCATGAATCTTGTCGGGTTCGACCCGCTCGCCTTCTACCGGGCGTATAAAAAAGGGGAAGTCACTACGGTGGAGGCATATCTGGGCAAGCTTCCGACGGCGTTTCGCATCCGTGTGTATGCCCGGCGAATTCCGGATTTTGTGGAACGCTATCCGGAATTGCTGACCCGTCCGTATGTCAATCGCAAAGTGGTGGCGTGGGACATCGAATTTTCCCGATACGGCCTGCCAAAGGCCTGGACCCCGCGGTTTGCCGAGGACGACGACGGTTTGCCTGAGAAGAGCCCGGGCAGCGTGCAGCTGCTTGCTTACAACCCAAGGGTTCTCGGGGAGCAAAAATGCCGCCCCATGGTCGATTCCCCGGGCGCTTCGCCCGCGCTGACCTCCGGTGTGTTAAGTTCCGTGCGGAAGCTGTTCGTGTTTGATTGAAGTTCGTGCTTTACGCTTCGCACAGAAGACTTTCTTGTTCCTGTTTGTATGAATCCTATTTTGCTGACTTTTGTTCTGCTGCTGGTCCTGAAGACCGGGTTCAGTCTGCTTCTTGACTGGCTCAATCTCAGGCACGCCGGAAAACAGGCGCGCGAAGTTCCCGAAACCTTCCGTGATTTCATGGATGAGGACACCTATCGGCGCTCGGTTGAATATACCATGGCCAAGACGCGCTTCGGGATGATTAACGAGGTCTATGACGCGGCGGTTCTCGCTCTGGTCGTTTTCACCGGCCTGTTGGCCTGGCTATACGAAAATTTGAGCGGAATTTTCGGTTTCAGCGTATGGGGGCAAGCGCTTGTTTTGTTCCTGACGGCTGTGTTGCTTGCGCTTCCGGGCATTCCTTTTGACTTGTGGGGGACTTTTCGCCTGGAGGAACGCTTCGGTTTCAACAAGAGTACCCTCGGCCTCTGGCTGACCGATAAGGTCAAGGGGCTCTTTCTCGGTTTCGCGATCGGGTACCCGCTTCTTGTGTTCCTGGTTTACCTTGTCTCGGCGGCCGGGGCGCTCTGGTGGGTGTGGGGTTTCGTCGTCTTTTTCCTCTTCCAGTTGGTGATGTCGGTGGCCTACCCCATGTTTATCATGCCCCTTTTCAACAAACTGGAGCCTTTGGAATCCGGGGAGTTGCGGGACCGCTTGTTTGCTCTGGCCGAGCGCACGGGCTTCCGGGCCCGTACGATCCTCGTTATGGACGGGAGCAAGCGCTCCGGTCACTCGAACGCGTTTTTTGCGGGCTTCGGACGCTTTCGCCGGATTGTACTATTCGATACTTTGATCGCGCAGATGGAACCGGACGAGCTGGAAGCGGTTCTGGCCCACGAGATCGGGCATTACAAGCTCGGGCACATTCCGAAAATGATACTGCTGAGCGGTGTGGTCACCTTGCTCTTGTTCGCTGTCCTCGGCATCCTTGCCGCCGGCGCTTGGTTTCCGCAAGCCTTTTATTTCGACCAGGCCGTGGCTGGAGAAATCGTGCCGGTCTTTCTATTGTTCCTCTTATTGAGCGGGTTGCTGACTTTCTGGCTTTCCCCGTTGAGTAATCTGTGGTCGCGCAAGCACGAGTATGAGGCGGATGCTTTTGCAAGGGACGCAATGGGGACGCCGGACCCGCTTGTTCGGGCGCTGCGCAAGCTGCATAAGGAAAATCTGAGCAACCTGACGCCGCATCCGCTCTACAGCGGGTTTCATTATTCCCATCCCACTCTTGTCGAGCGGGAGGCAGCTTTGCTGAGTCGTTCCTGAATCCCGCCATTGCAGGAACGCATGAAACGTATGAACAAATCGTTTTATTGTCTCCTTGCGCTGCTGTTTGCATGGGCGCCGGTTTCCGGCGAAGACGCGCGGGAAACCGCGCGGTTCGGGACGTATAATGTGCGGAATTATGTTGTCATGGATCGTATGGTGGAAGGGCAGTGGCGTCCTTCCTACCCGAAACCGGAAAAGGAAAAGCGGGCGCTTCGTGCGGCGATCCTTGAGGTCAGGCCGGACGTCCTCGCCCTTCAGGAAATGGGTCCGCGCCCCTTTCTCAATGAATTGCGCGAAGACCTCGCCGAAGAGGGCCTCGAATACCGGCATGCCGTCCATATGGAAGCTGCGGACAAGGTGCGCCACCTCGCGGTTCTTTCGAAGATTTCACCGGCGGCGGTCATTCGGCATGACGATCTTGATTTCAAGTATTTCGATGCTCGCGAGGTCGTGAAGCGGGGGCTTCTCGAAGTTGTCTTTGACCAACCGCATGGCGTTCCGCTCCGGGTCTTTGTGGTTCACTTGAAGAGCCACTGGTCCGATATCGACGAGGATCCGGAATCCGATATGCGCCGTGCCCGCGAGGCCCGCGCTTGTCGCAAGCGGATACTGGAGCGACTTGACGAGACCGGGACAGAAGACTTTCTTGTAGCGGGCGACTTCAACGATCATCCCGCCAGCGCGCCCCTGCGGCGCTTTTATCAGCGGGGCGAGAGAAAAATCGGAACACTCGTGCCGGCCGCTGATTCCCGGGGCGAGGTATGGACCCACTTTTATGAAAAGCAGGGACTGTATTCCCAAGTCGACGGCTTTATTGCTTCACAGGCAGTCGCTGGGCGCGTGCACGAAGGGCGAGGCCATGTCTTTGATCAGCCGAAAATGTCCGAGGGAAGCGATCACCGTCTGGTTTACCTCGATCTGGAATGGTAATCGGTTGCCACAGCTGTTATGAGCCGCCCCCGTATTCTTTTCTTAAATACGAAAGAATGGAGGGAACGGCTTCGATCATCGCGTCGAGGCAAACGGAGTAGGCGTCGATTGTCTGGCCGTATGGATCGGGAATTTCAGGGTTCGGGTCATCCTCGAGAAATTCGCGGAACAGGTGAATGCGTTCGGGTAAATCGTTGTATGCATGTCGGAGCACCTCCAGGTGCGTCCGTGTCATGCCGAATATAGCAAAAGATTGTCGCACCAGGTCCTCAGTGAGAGGCTGGCTGCGGTGCGTTTCGAGGTCGAGGCCGACTTTTCGCAGTGCTGCGACGGCGTTTTCCGAGGGTGGCGCGCCGAATGCCGCTGCGATACCGGCGGATGCTGTCTTGAGTTGGTTGAGCGGGCCGGGTTCGGCATCAAGAGCGTGTTGCAGCAACTTTTCCGCCATGGGACTACGGCAGACATTGCCGGTGCAGATGGTCAGGACGATATTTCGTTCGTGGGGCATGTTGTTATGGAATTTGACAATCGCCCATTTTCTTATGGCAGCTCGTTATTGTTCTTCGTCCGCAGGGGGTGAAGGGGCTTCCCCTTCTTCGCTCGTTCCTTCCGCGGACTTGCTTTCTTCACCGCTGGAGATGACTTTCGAAATACCGATCAGCTTGTCTTTTTCTTTCAGGTTGACGAGCTTCACGCCCCGCGTGGCTCGTCCGGTTACCCGGACATCGTGTATCGGGGAGCGGACGGCTTGACCGGAATGTGTGAACATCATGATTTCATCATCGTCGGTCACGCTGAGCGCGCCCGCTATATCGTCCGATTTCATGGCGATGATTCCTGATCCGCCCCGGCTTTGGGTGCGGTATTCCTCGAAATCGGTGCGCTTGCCGAGTCCGTTTGAACCGGCGAGCAGGAGCTTCGCGTTCGAATCGACGATTTCGATGGCGACCACGCTGTCACCTTCCTTGAGTTTGATGCCGCGGACGCCCCGGGTCGCACGGCCCTGTTCGCGGAGATCATTCTCGTTGAAGCGGATCGATTGCGCGCGTCGGGTGATCAGGATAATCTCGTCGTTGCCGGTTGTCCGGCGCGCGCCGACAAGGTCGTCATCTTCATCAATATTGATGCCGATGAGGCCGGCCCGCCGGTAGTTGCGGTAGTCCGAGAGCCGGGTCTTTTTGACGATGCCTTTCCGGGTTGCCAGGACAATGCGCTGGTCGTCGGTGAAGTCCTGCACGCATATCATGGTGGCGATTTTTTCGTCTTCCCGAAGTTCGATAAGATTTGTTATGGCCCGGCCTTTGGAGGTGCGCGAGCCTTCCGGCAGGTGGTAGGCTTTTTCCACGTAGACCCGTCCGCTGTTCATGAAGAACATGATGTAGTCATGGGTGCTCGCGGTGAAAAGATGTTCCACGAAGTCTTCGTCGTATTGCCCGGACCCGATTACGCCGCGCCCGCCGCGGCGTTGGCTGCGGTATTCGTCAAGCGCCGTGCGTTTGATGAAGCCCTTGTGCGTCACGGTGATCATACAGCCCTCGTTCGGAATGATGTCTTCCATGCTGAGGTCGCTGTCCACGGCCAGAATCTTCGAACGGCGGGGGTTGCCGTGTTTCTCCTTCATCTCCTGCAATTCCTCTTTGATCACGGAGAGAAGTTTGCTTTCGTTTTCCAGAATGGCCCGGAATTCCTCGATGCGCTGCATGACTTCGAGATACTCCTGTTCCACTTTTTCGCGTTCGAGCCCGGTGATCTGGTAGAGCCGGAGTTCGAGTATGGCGTTGGTCTGTACCACGGTGAGCGGATACTTTGCCATGAGATTGGCGCGGGCTTCGTCGCGGTTTTTTGAGCTCCGGATGATGCGGACGAAGTCGTCGAGGTTGTCGAGGGCGATCTTAAAGCCTTCGAGGATATGGGCGCGGGCTTCCGCTTTGCGCAGGCGGAACTGTGTGCGCCGAAAGACAACCTCGCGCCGGTGGTCGACGTAGCAGGTCAACAATTCCTTGATGTTCATCTGCTTGGGCCGCCTGTTGTGGAGAGCCAGCAGGATGACGCCGAAGGAGCTTTCCAGGGGCGTGCTCTTGTACAACTGATTTATAATTACGCGGGGAATCGCGCCGCGTTTGAGCTCGATAACAATGCGGGTGGTCTCGGTTGATTCATCCCGCAGGTCGGCGATGCCTTCAATCTGTTTGTTCTGAATCAGTTCCGCGATCCGCATGACCAGTGTCGCGCGGTTTACATTATAAGGGATCGCACTGATGATGATTTCCTCTTTGCCGCCGGACTCGACAATTTCGGCGATGCCCCGGGTGCGCACGATGCCGCGCCCGGTCTTGAGGTAACTGTCGATCCCGGCGCGTCCGTGGATGAAGCCGCCGCCGGGGAAATCGGGGCCCGGTATGTGTTTGATCAGCGTCTCCAGATCAACGTTGGGATTGTCGATGAGCGCGCACGCGGCGTCGATGATTTCGCCGAGATTGTGCGGTGGAATATTTGTTGTCATGCCCACCGCGATACCGGTGGACCCGTTCATCAGGAGGTTGGGCAAGGCCGCCGGCAGCACGCTCGGCTCCGTGTTGCTCTCCTTGTAATTGGGCACGAAGTCGACCGTATCCTCGTCGATTTCCCGGAGCATGTCCTCGGCGATATCCCGCAGGCGGCACTCCGTATACCGGTAGGCGGCCGGGGAGTCGCCGTCGATCGAGCCGAAATTCCCCTGCGGCTCGATCAGGGGATAGCGCATGACCCAGTGTTGAGCGAGGCGCACAAGCGTGTCGTAAACCGAAGTATCCCCGTGAGGATGGTAGTTCTTCAGGACTTCTCCCACTACGCCGGCGCACTTGTCGAAGCCGCGGTTGTGAAGCAGCCCTTCCCGTAGCATGGCGTAAAGAATACGGCGCTGCACCGGTTTGAGTCCGTCGCGGACATCGGGCAGCGCGCGGCTGATGATGACGGACATCGAATAATCGATGTACGCCGTCTGCATGATGTCTGTGATCGAAGTAACCGCCGTCGGCCTGTCTTCGGTTTCCTGTGTGTCGGGTGGTATCTCGGACATGTTTGAAAAAGCGAAAAAGTGAAATCAATAAGAGAAAATTAAACGTCGAGGTTCGAGACGTTTAGCGCGTTGTCTTCGATGAAGGCACGCCGGGAAGGGACATCTTCGCCCATGAGCATGGTGAATATCCCGTCGGCCAGCGCCGCGTCCGCGACGTCGACTTTGAGCAAATTCCTTGTTTTCGGGTCCATTGTGGTTTCGTACAATTGTTTCGGGTTCATTTCCCCGAGCCCCTTGTAACGCTGGATCGTGAGGCCGCGCCGTCCGATGGCGCGTATGTTCTCCACCAGTTCAATGATCGAGTGCAATGGAATGATATTTTCCTTTTTTTCATCACCCTTGTTCTCAACCAGATGGTAGCGCGCTTCCTCGCTCGGCGTGAAGTTGTTGACGTCCATGCCCGCTTCGTCGAGCTCGCGGAGAAGCTTTGCCATTTCGTTGGATTCAAAGATCTCGTGAAGGGAAATGCGTTGTTGGACGGGTATGCCTTCCTCGTTCCGGACTTCCCGGATCAGGGTGTCACTGAAATCGGCTTCCGCGAGGTTAAACTCGCGGTGAAAATCAGCCCGTTCGTCATCGTTCCGAATAAAGCGGAATTCTTCGCTGTTGCCGGTGCGTATACGGGCGATGTAGCGTGGCAGTTCGTAGGTCTCCGGTTGGTGCTGGTCCAGGTATTGGGCGAAGTTACAACCGTAGCGCGTGACCCCGCGCCCGATCATTTCAAGGCGGGAAAGCGCTTCGACCAGCCGGTCGATGGAGCTGCCTTCGAGTTGCTTGTCATCCCGGAGCCGGACCAGAGTGACCTCTTCCGTCCCGAGCTCCAGCAGAATGCGGTTGAGCTGGGCGTCGTCCTCAATGTATTGCTCTTTGCGCTTGCGCTTGATTTTGTAAAGCGGCGGCTGGGCGATGTACACGTAGCCCGCTTCGATCAGGCCGCGCATTTGGCGAAAGAGAAAGGTCAGAAGAAGGGTGCGGATGTGCGCGCCGTCCACGTCGGCGTCCGTCATGAGAATGATGCGGTGGTACCGGGCTTTTGTGACATCAAAGGCGCCGTTGCCTTCGTGCTCGCCGATGCCGGTGCCCAGGGCTGTGATCAGGCTGCGTATTTCGTTGTTGTTCAGCACCTTGTCTAAACGGGCTTTTTCGACATTGAGCAGTTTTCCGCGGATCGGCAGGATGGCCTGTGTGGCGCGGTCCCGCCCCTGTTTTGCCGAACCGCCGGCGGAGTCGCCCTCTACGATATAGAGTTCCGAAACCGTTGGATCCTTGGACGAGCAGTCCGCGAGCTTTCCCGGCAGCCCCCCCGAGGAAAGGGCTCCTTTCCGGACGGTTTCGCGGGCCTTGCGCGCTGCTTCCCGCGCGCGGGCGGCATGGAGACACTTCTCGATCAGGCGCTTCGCCACCTGGGGGTTGGTTTCAAAGTAGTATTTCAGCTCTTCCCCGGTGATTTTCTGGACAATGCCATCGACCTCGCTGTTGGAGAGCTTGGTTTTGGTCTGACCCTCGAAGCGCGGCTCGGGCACCTTGACGGAGATCACTGCCGTCAGGCCCTCGCGGGTGTCGTCGCCGCTCAGGCTCGGGTCTTTGTCCTTTATCAAATTGTTTTGTTTCGCGTAGTTGTTGATTACGCGGGTAAGTGCGGTGCGGAACCCGGAGAGATGCGTGCCGCCCTCAATGTTATGGATCGAGTTGGCGTAGGCGTAGATCTGGTCGCTGTAACTGTTGTTATACTGAAGTGCGATATCCACCACGATATTGGCATCGAGATCCGGGTTCGGGGTGGGGGCTTCCCCATGGAAGCGTATCGGGCTTTCGTTGACCACATCCTTGTTTTCGTTCAGGAAGCTGACGTATTCCGCAATCCCGTCTTCAAAATAATACTCCACGGTCTTGTTGATGCGTTCGTCGACAAAGACGATGCGGATGCCGGGGTTCAGGAAAGCGAGTTCGCGCAGCCGTTTGGCCACCAGTTCGTATTTGAATTCGCGCGTAGCGAGGAAAATTTCCGGATCCGGCGAGAATGCGATGCGCGTGCCCGTTCGATTGGTCTCGCCGATCACCTTGAGCGGGGAGGTGGTCACGCCGCGGGAGAATTCCATTTTATAGACCTTGCCATCCCGGCGTACTTCGACTTCGAACCATTCCGCCACCGCGTTCACGCACTTGGCGCCGACGCCGTGAAGCCCGCCGGATACCTGATAGGCGCCTTTGCTGAATTTGCCACCCGCGTGCAGATTGGTCATAACCAACTCGAGGGCGGGCATTTGGTATTTCGGATGGATGTCCACCGGAACGCCCCGGCCGTCATCCTCGATCGAACAGGAGCCGTCGTTGTGGATGCTTACGGTAAGCTGCGAGCAATGTCCGGCAAGCGCTTCGTCGATGGAGTTGTCCACGATTTCGAAGACACAGTGGTGCAGGCCACGTTCGTGCGTGTCCCCGATATACATGTCCGGCCGCTTCCGCACGCCCTCCAGCCCTTCCAGCTTCTGGATCTTGGACGAATCATACGCATCGTCGTCGACGGACGGGAGGTTCGGGATTTCCGTGTTTTCACTGTTGGGATTTTCTTGCTCTGACATAAGCGCTTATTTCTACCCAATAAGTTGCCGCCTTGCCATTAAAAAGTAGTCGATTAGCGCTTTTTTTTTGTAGAGCCCCGCCGCCCCAAAAAAGAAGTTTACTTTTTAGGTTAAGAGCCTAGATTAAGAAGTCGTGAAACTTTCCCACAAACTGGAGTATGCCTGCCGGGTGCTTGCGCAGTTGGGGCGCTATCACGGTCAGAACAGCTATGCGCAGATTAATTTTCTGGCGGAGTCGGAACAGATACCAGCGAACTATTTGGTTCAAATCCTGAATGAGTTGCGCAATGCCGGGCTTATTGTAAGCCGTCGGGGCAAGCAGGGGGGCTACGCCCTTGCGCGTTCGCCGGGGCGGATCCGTTTGGATGAAATTGTCCGCGCGGTCGACAGCGAGTTATTGGAGGGCAGCTTCGATGCGGTCGGCCACTCCGGCGCACGCGTGGCGGAAATCTGGGGCATGGTCGGCGATGCTTTTGAGAAGGAATTAAAGCAATATACGCTGGATTCCTTTGTCATCCCGGAATCCGGCGCGATGTATTATATCTGAACGGCATACAGCCGCTTTCAGAACTCCCAGACCATGGGCACGACCGTAACCGTGGTGAGGAAGCAGACCAGGTTCAAGGGGAGACCGATTTTCGTGAAGTCGGTGAATCTGTAGCCGCCCACGCCGTATACATAAGTATTGGTCTGGTAACCGATGGGGGTGGCGAAACTGGCGGAGGCGGCGATGCAGCAGGCAATGACGAAGGGGCGGGGGTCGATGCCAAGTGCTCCCGCAAGGCTCAGAACAATCGGGATCATCAGAGCAATGGCTGCATTGTTGGACAAAAATTCGGTGAATGCGGAGGTGATTAAGTAGACCAGTGCGAGCATGAGGATGTTCTGGTAGGCCTCGGGAGCGAATGTGCGGACGGCCCCGGTCATGTTTTCCGCGATCACAAGGCTGGCTCCGCTGCTATCCATGGCCTGCCCGAGCGCGAGCATGCCGAAGATGATGACCAGAATGCTCCATTCGACGGAGGCGTACGCGTCTTTCGGCTTCATGCATCCGGTCAGGAGAATGACGGCAACGCCCATGGCGGCCGCCGCGACAATGGGGACCAGATTGAAGCTGGCGAGCAGGACAATGCCGGCGGAGGCGGCGATCGCGATGGGCATCTTGGCCCGAACGCTACGGGCGGGGATTCGGGGGCGGTCGAGGACGATGATTTCATCACTGTTGCTCAGGCGGTCGATAGCGTCGGTCGAGCCCATCAGTAGCAGTGTGTCGCCCTCTCGAAGGCGAATGGTATCCAGGCGTTCACGCAAATTCCGGCCTTTGCGGTGAACGGCGACCACCACCATGCGAAAGCGCTGACGAAAGTTTATCTCGCGGAGCGTCTGCCCGGCAATGGAAGCATGCGGACTTACCACGCATTCCACCAACGCCCCTTCGTCCGTGGCGATGGTTTCAAGTCCTTCGGACAGTTCATCGGGTAGAACGATATCCTTTATGGACTGGGCCTCCGCCACGCCGGAGGGACGACAGGCAAGTACGAGCCGGTCGCCCGCTTCGAGCGTAACTTGATCCGGTGATTCCGCATGAACAGCGACCCCGTGGCGAATGATTTCGAGCAGGCGGATGCCCCGTTTTTTCAACATCCCGCTTTGTTTAGCGGTTTGCCCCTCGAGTTCGGAGCCGGAACGTATAAAAGCTTCCGTAATGAATTCTTTGCGCTCTTCTTCGCTGAGGATTGAGGTAAGCGTTTCCCGCGTAGGCAGAAGTTTGTGTCCGAAAATGACTAGATAGCTGCCGCCGACGAGGAGGATGGGGAGACCGATTGCGGCAAGTTCGAACATCCCGATGGGTTCATAACCGGATTTGAGGAGCATGCCGCTGGCAAGAAGGTTGGTGCTCGTGCCGATAAGGGTGCAGGTGCCGCCCATGATGGAGGCGTAGGACAGGGGAATGAGGAGTTTGGAGGACGGGACGCCAAGTTCCCGGGAGAGTGAGAGGACCACGGGCATCAGGACAATGACGACCGGTGTATTGTTAACGAAAGCGGAGACGGCCGCCACCCCGACAACCAACACGAAAACGAAGCCCCGGTAGGGCAGGTGCACAAGGGTCCGGAGAAAAACGGTCACCCGTTCGATCGCGCCGGTTCGCTCCAGGGCCGCGCTGATGATGAACATGCAGGCGATCGTGAGGGGCGCGGGATTGCTGAAAACCCCCAGTATCTCTTCGAGATTGGGCAAGTTCCTGCTGTCCGTGAGCAGGCTGACGAATATGAGGATGCCAAAAACGCTGAGTGCCGTGAGGTCTGCGGAAATACGTTCCCAGATGAAACTGACAATTGCGGAACCAAGCAGCGCAAAGACAAAAAATATTTCCCAGGTCATGACAGGACGGGTTTCCGAAACTCGTTTACATCTCCAGCAGCGTGCGTCGGTATGTCGACGGTTTCTTCACTCTTCGCCCAAGAATAGAAGGTCGTTCCAAGAATTGTAAGTGAAAAAGCCATATTCACGACTTTCATGATGATGCCGCCCAGTATTTGATCGTTCAGGGGATCGAGTTCAATGATTCTTGGAGCCCAGACGTAGGTCTCGTAGAGCGGCTCGCCGGCGAAGCATAGGAACGCAAAGACCGGAAGTTGCGCGATCATCAGGAGAAAGATCGCTATCATCCGGAGCCCGTGGCCGCGGCGGGGCACTTGTTTGGAAAGCGTAAGAAAGGGCCAGAGCATCAGCATGCCCAGCCCGAACATGGTCCAATGTTCGAGGATGTGTATGGTTTTACTGACAAGCGCGGCCTCGAAGAGGGCGGGCACATGCCAGAGGGTATAAACAAAAGTGAAAAGCAAGCCGCCACAGGCCGGATGTGTGATAAATTGC
Organism: Opitutales bacterium; assembly: GCA_046546295.1. Lineage (GTDB taxonomy): Bacteria > Verrucomicrobiota > Verrucomicrobiia > Opitutales > Coraliomargaritaceae > JBKGYB01. The sequence continues at coordinate 15,916 of JBKGYB010000004.1, forward strand.
ATGCTTTGTCGAATCGGTTCGGGGCGCAGCGCCCGATCGATCAACCAGTCCGGGGCGCCCGCGAAAAAGAGGGCGGGCGCGCAGTAGATCAGAAGCATGTGCTGCACCATGTGCGCGCTGAAAAGAAATTGCTCGCCTAGTTGGTCGAGGGGGGAGCCTACGGCGAGGTAAGTGAGCGCCAGCCCGCTGTAAAACAGGATGCTGCGGCCAAGCGGAAAGGGCTGTTGCGGTGCAATCCGCGCGCGCAACGGGCCTGTGCCGAGGGCGTAGAGCCAGCCGGCGATAAGGATCGTGATGAGCAACAGGGGCTCGGTGTGCCAGTGCAATTGCATGATCGGCGAACGGCGGGCGGCATCCTTGTGCGCGGATTACCTGTTTGTAATGGCTTCAAAATCCACGTGCTCGGGGCTCATCAGGAAAAGCAGCGCGATCACCGTGCCGGCAGCGATCGAGAGGCCGGCCCCGAACATAAGGGTCATCAGCAGACGGTCGTAGATCAGATGCATGAACCAGGCGATCACGCCGACAAACTTGAAAAGCGAGAGCGTGACCAGGGTGGAAAGTATGAAAGTTTCGTTGAAGGGCAGGTACACCAGAACCAATTCAATGCCGGTAACCGCTGCCAGCACCAGGGCCAGGTTCACGAAGGCGTGGTATTTTTCCTGTTCGGCGCTCTTGTTCGCCGCTGGGCGCGTGGTTTCGTGGGTTTCGCTCATGTCGTGGGTTTCGCTCATGGGAAGGTGGATATTTTGGACCGGCAGGCGACCGGGTTATGGATCAGACGAATTCGATGAGATAGACGACAGTGAAAATAATAATCCATACAATGTCCACAAAGTGCCAATAAAGTCCGGCGACTTCAACATCCACGGCGCTTTCATGGGCATCCATTTTCCCGGTATGGGAGTAGAACAGCAAACCAATGAGCCATAGAATGCCGATGGCAACGTGTGTGCCGTGCGTTCCGGTAAGCACATAGAAGGTTGAGCCGAATGTACCGCTGTCCAATTTAAGCCCTTCATGCGCGAATTCGGTGAACTCATAGACCTGGCAGCCCAAAAATATAAGGCCGAAAAAGATGACGCCGATCACATTGCGGCGAAAGCTCTTGAGCTCCCCCTTGTGCATCGCGGACACCGCCAGCGCCATAAGAAAGGAACTCATCAACAGGATGAAGGTTGAGAAGGATGTAAGCTCCAGGCTGAAGAGCTCCTGTGCGTCCACCGCCGTGGGATACAGCTTCCGGTAAATCAAATGCGTGGAAATCAGGGTCCCGAAAAACATGCAGTCGGACCCGAGAAACAACCACATAAGAAGTTTCTTGTTGTCAACCACTAGGTTGTGATGGCTGTCGTTGTGTTCGGTTGCTGCGGTTTCGCTCATTTTATGTACGTGGGGAAAAGGTGTTTCGACGGATCGATGCGGCGGCTGTACTCAGGAACGAGGTTCGGGCTCCATTTCGGGTTCCGCTTCGGGGCGCAGGTGATAGCCGCCCGGCCCTTCGAGCGCCCAGAGCGTGATCCCGAGCGCCACCACAAGCAGGCCCGCGATGGCGAGGTATCCCATGTAGGCGATGCCGGCCTGCATCATTGTCAAACCGACGCCGAGAAGAACGAAGCCCATTGCGGCAATAAGCGGAAACCAGGATTGGCTGGGCATATGGATGCCGTGGGGGTCCGCTTTCCCGTAACGGATCTTCCGGGTTTCGGCGCCGTATTTGTGTTCCCACAGGGCGTCGCGGGCCCCGATGATCGGTGTGCGCGCGAAGTTATAAAAAGGGGGCGGCGACGTGGTGGACCATTCAAGCGTTCGGGCGTCCCATGGATCATTGCCCGCGGGCTCGCCGCTTCGCGCGCAGCGGTACATGTCCACCAGAAAGAGCAGGATGCCGAAGGCGAGAATGAAGGCGCCGATGGTGCAGATCATATTATAGCCCTCCCACCCAAAACCGGAGAGATAGGTGTGTGTGCGACGGGGCATGCCCAGAAGTCCGAGGAAATGCATGGGGAAAAAGGTGAGATTCAGTCCGACCACTGTGAAGAGGGCGACCCAGAGATTCAGGTTTCCCTTCCACTTGCGGCCCACGATTTTCGGGAGCCAGAAGTAGATTCCGGCGAGCAGCGCGAGCACAGCCCCTCCGATCAGGACGTAGTGGAAGTGCGCGACCACGAAATAACTGTCCTGCTGCTGGGCATCGGCGGGCGCCGCCGCGTGCATGATGCCCGAAAAACCCCCGATCATGAACATCAGGACAAAGCCGAGCGAAAAAATCATCGGAGCGGTGAATCGGACGCGTCCGCCCCAGATCGTGCCGATCCAATTGAAGATTTTGACGCCCGTCGGAACGGCGATGGCCATGGTCAGGAGGGCGAAGGCTGCGGTGGCCACTTTGCCGAGGCCGGTGGTAAACATATGGTGCGACCACACGGCAAACCCGAGAAACCCGATCACGGCTCCCGAAAACACGACAATGGCATACCCGAAGAGTGGCTTCCGCGAAAAGGCGGGCAGAATCTCCGAAACAATGCCCATTGCCGGGAGGATAAGGATGTAGACCTCGGGGTGGCCGAAAATCCAGAACAGGTGTTGCCACAGGATGGGTTGGCCGCCCGCCGCGACATTAAAGAAGTTCGCGCCGAACACACGGTCGAACATGAGCTGGGCAAGGGCGATGGTGATCGCCGGAAACGCGAATATGATCAGCAGCGAGGTGATCAGCGTCATCCATGTGAAAACAGGGAGCCGCATCATTTTCATGCCGGGGGCGCGCATGTTGATGATGGTGACAATGAAATTCATGGAGGCCGCGAGGGAGGCGATGCCCAACACCTGGAGCCCAAGCACCCAGAAATCCGTGCCAATGCCGGAAAAATCGGTTCCGGTGAGCGGCGCGTATCCGAACCAGCCGGCGGAGGGCGCCATGTCGGTGTGTCCTGCTCCGGCTCCGGCCGGCACGAACCAGCCGAGTTTTTCGCCGACCTGGAACAGCCAGCTGATATTCAGAATGACCGCCCCCGCAAGGAAGGTCCACAAACTGAACGCGTTCAGGCGGGGGAAGGCGACATCGCGCGCGCCGATCTGGAGCGGTACGAGGAAATTGAAAAAGGCGGAGCTGAGCGGCATGACGGCGAGAAAGATCATCGTCGTGCCGTGCATGGTGAAGAGCTGGTTGTAGGTCTCGGCTGAAACGAGGGCGTTTTCCGGGACCGCGAGCTGTGCCCGGATGAACAGCGCTTCTATGCCCCCGACCACAAAAAAGAAGAGCGCGAGCACGCCATACATGATGCCGATTTTCTTGTGGTCGACGGTCGTCAACCAGTCCACGACCACGCTTTTGCTGTGGTCCGGACGAAGCAGGCCAATGTCGCTTTTACCCGGACGAAGCTCCGTGTCATAGGTTTCTTTCGCAGGAGTTTTAATGGCCGGACTGCTCATATTGTGCTCTATTTGAGGGTTTGAAGATAGCTGGCAAGCTTTCGGGCCTCTTCATCGGTCAGCGGGTCGTCTAATTCGCCGATCCCTCCGCCGGCATCTTTCCACATGAGGTTGCCCGGTTTTATTTCGTTCGATTCATGGATCCAGCGGTAAAAGTTTTCGTATTGCTTTTCACGGTCAATGGATCCGTCTTCCGCCCGGTGATCGAGCCACCCGGCGGCAACGGAGCTGCGTTGCGCGACATTTGTCAAGTCCGGCCCCGTCGTGCCCACGGCGCGGGGATTGCCCTTGACGGTGTGACAGGTGACGCAGCGCCCGCGTCCGACAAAAAGCTTGAGGCCTTCATGGACATCGCCGCTCAACTCCTCCGGAGCTTCCTCGTTGGTCTCATACCACGCCTCCCAACTCATGTTGTCCGGAGCCGTGTGCCCTTCCTTATGATCGGCCACCCATTCCGCAAACGCCGCATCGCTGACCACCGTCGCGCGAAACAGCATGCGGGCATGGGATTCGCCGCAGAATTCCGCGCATTGCCCGTAATAGTGCCCGTGTATGTCTTCTTGCAGGTAATCCTTGTAGGCCGCGCGGAGTTCGGATTCCGGGACCTCTTCGTCCGGAGCGTTTTCCGCCTTCCACGCCTCGAAGCTGTCGCCCGCCTGGATCCACATGGCATTCGTCCGGCCGGGGATGAGGTCGACCTTGCCGGCAATGCGTGGCAACCAGAAGGAGTGGATCACATCAAACGAACGAAGCTTGAGCCGCACTTTTTTACCTGCGGGGATGAGCAACTCGTTGGCCGTGGTTACGCCAAGTTGCGGGTATTCGAAGGACCACCACCATTGGTAACCGCCGACTTCTATGGTGAGAACGTTTTCCTCCTCTTCTTCCACGACTTCTTCGCCTGGATACCAGTTGCCGAGTGCGCTGGCAGGATCATCCGGAAGGTCGTGGGTGTACCATATCGCGCGTAGGGTGGGTACGGCTATAATCACAAGCAGGAGCACCGAGGCCCCGATCAGGCTGACTTCCACGAGCGGATTGCCGTGCCCTTGCGAGGGGGGCGGGCGCGTGTCGTTTTTCCTTTCCCGGAAACGAACGATCGCCCAAACGAGCGCGCCCCCGACTGCGATGAAGATGAAGAGCGTCACCCACACCGTAACCATGAAGAGGTCGTATTGCGCGTCCGCAACCGGCCCCTTGGTGTCGAGCGTCGACATGCGGGTGTCGGAATTACAGCCACCGAGCAGGAGGGCTGTGCAGCAGGCGACAAAAAGCGCCGGCAGAAGACGGCGATAATCTTGAGATCGATGTTTCACGCAATGAGGTTCTGGATTAAAAGCGCTTTTCCGTGGATCAACGCGACATTGAAAGGAAGTTTACCGGATTTACCGGCATCCCGTTCAATCTGTAAAGTTTAACTTCCTATACAAGTGGCAAACAGGGTTCTTAAACTCAAGTATTAGTTTAAGTAATTTAAAACCATTGATACAGGAAGCAATAAATCAGGACGCCTGTGACGGAGACGTAATACCAGATGGGAAAGGTCCAGCGGGCCCAGGCTTTGTGACGGCTCCACTTCTTCCGGAGAGCAAGGCTCAGCGTAGTGAGAGCGAGCGGAACGATCAGAATGGCCAGAAGTATATGGGAGATGAGCATCGTGTAGTAAACCGGCTGCCAGACACCTTCGCCTTCAAACGGCGTGTGCGCCCCTTGAACAAGATATTTGTGGAGCACATAGGACACGAGAAAGAGCGCCGAAACTGAAAATGCACTGACCATGCATCGGCGGTGCAACGGGATTCGCCCGGTTTTGACAGCGAAAAACCCCACCGTCAAAAGCACGGTTGCCAAGCCGTTGAGTGAGGCGTTTATCGAGGGAAGGACGTCAACAAAATGCATGCATGGATTGGGTCAGGTGCTTTTGTCATGACATTTCCTCTTGCCGGAATCGGTCGGCAAAGCCCGGGAGATTCCTGGCAGTCCGTCGGACTTGGGTGATCGAAATCCAAAGGGAAATCGGAGGGCTCGCGAACATCCGGGAGTCGGGCGCCCCGTTGAGTTTACAACCGTGCCGCCGGGTACACACGCGCGGACAGGAGAATTGCTCAAGAAACCAGAAATTTTTATTATAAAACCCGGAATGGTCCGCGAAGTGGATTATTAATCGGTTCAAATATACACGAATCCGAAGCGCCGCATGTTAGGCAATTGAGTGAAAATGCGTTTTCTTTTCGAGTGGGGGAATCCCTCATTCTTCGGGGTGGGCATAGCCGATGACGGCCATGCCCACCCGGGGACCGGCGGCGCCAGCGGGTTGGGATTCCAAGTCGTCTGGACCGGCGTGAACAATGAGGCCGCGTCCGAGAATTGAGGCGGGGCCGCGGAAGTCGAGTTTCGGGTCGACGAAGGAAAACTCGGCGACACCGTTTTCATTGGCCTCAATGTTGCCGAGATCGCCAATGTGCCGCTCGTCATCTTCGGGACCGCCATGTGGCTTGTCGAGCGGGTTAAAATGTCCGCCGGCGGACGTGCCGTCCGCTTTGCGCAGATCCCCGAATTCATGGACATGGAAGCCATGCTTGCCAGGTTCCAGATTCTTGATTTTTCCCGAGACACGGACGCCGTCTTCGACTTGTTCGAAAAGAACCCGGCCCCTCGCGTCATTCCCTTCAGTTGGTTGAACGACGGCCACAGCTGTTTGGGAGACGGGCGCGATTGTCCCGGTTTCCGAGGGCTTGGGGCCCGCGTTGCCCATGCCGACCACAGTGAGCACGGGGGTTGCGACTAATGTGAGAATCAGGCTTGCGGTGCGCATAAGAGATGGAGGAGTTGAGCGTTGTTTTCTGTTTTTGCTCCGACCCTGCCCTACCAGCTTGTCGGACTCAGCTCGCCGGCGAATCTCGACAAGCTGCTAACAGGAGTCTGTCGGCAAAGCCCGACGACTCCCAAGGGGTGGTAAGGTAAGTCGGCTCAGCTGATCTTTGCTTTCAAGTCTTCCTTGGAAGTTAATCCAACTACGGTGTCCGCGACTTTTCCGTCTTTGAAAATCAGGATTGTCGGGATCGCGCGAATTTCGTGTTTGCCCGCAATGTCGCTGTTGTTGTCCACATTGACCTTGCGGATCTTTACGCTATCGCCCATTTCGTCGGCCAGTTCTTCAAGAATCGGAGTGATTGCCTTGCAGGGCCCGCACCACGGGGCCCAGAAATCGACCACTACGGGGACGGAGCTTTCGTTTACGGCGGAATCAAAGTTACTGCCGTCGAGTTCTGTGATGTTTTCTGTCATGGGCGTATTGGGTTTCGGGATGAACTGAGTTATAGATGAGGAAGGAGTTCCTGCAAGATAAGAATGGCAAAAGCAATCGCCGCCGCAGCGGCAAGGACATCGATGCCGATAGCGAGGACGCCGGGTTGGTTATTTGTTCCGGCGGTGGGTCGGGGCCGTGCGTGTGCGGTTGTGGCAGAAGCTCCGGGGCTCCCTCCGGCTTTGTTCGACCCGGTTGGCTGACCCGAGCTGGACGCAGGCTTGGGGCGTGGCTTCGGAGGCGGCGGCGGGGCATTCGCCCCGGAAGTTGACTCACCTTTCGTTTCGGATTTGGTCTTGAAAGAAGGTTTCTGTGCCGGCGCCGGACTCGGGGAAATTTTAGGCTTTTCGGAGGCCTCCGCGGATTCGGCTTCTCCCGTGGTTTCCTCTTTTTCCCGGCTTGCCTCGTTTGAGGGGCTGGCTTCGCCCTGGTTTTGCGGCACGGCTTCCTTGTTTGCCGCGTCTTCGCCGGCCTTTGGCTCGGTAGTTTCGTCTTCGGGACGGGGATCTTCCCGGTCGTCGGATTTAGGGTTGTCTTTGGGATCGTTCATAAAAACAGGTGTTTAATGCGGACAGCTCAATCTGTCAAGTCCGTGCGCAGCGAATGTCGGCAAAGGCCGTATCCTGATGAATTGTCAATTTATTCAAACGCGTGAGCTCCAAAACCGCAAGGAAAGTCGCAACAATACTAGTGATCGAAGTGGAATTTTCAAACAGGTCGGAAAAAAGAAAAGAGCTTTCCGAGCGGAGACGATTGAGCACATATTCCATGCGGTCCGCCACCGTAATCTGTTCGGCGTGGATGGCGCCTTCCTGGATGCGTTCGGCGAGACGGCGAAGCACTTGATTGAAGGTGTTCCATATTTCCACGCGGTCAACGGGTTGAAGAGGACGTTCGACTGTTTGCAGCGCTTCTTTCGAGGCGATTCTCGGGAGCCGGTCTTGTGTGTTCAGGATGTATTGTTCGAGACGAAAGGAGAGCTCCTTGAATTTTCTGTATTCCAGAAGCTGTTGCACCAGCTCCCAGCGGGGGTCGGTTTCATCATCGTCCGTGTCTTCGTCCGGCGCTTGGTCCTTTTTCGGCAGAAGCATGCGGCTCTTGATATACATCAGGGTCGCCGCCATGACGAAAAAATCCCCGGCGATTTCCAGATCAAGCTGTTCCATGGAGCTGAGGATGTCGATGTACTGACGCGTGACACGTTCAATCGGGATATCATAGATATCGACCTCGTTGCGCCTAATAAGGTAGAGCAGGAGATCAAGCGGCCCTTCGAAGGAAGGCAGTTGGATGGCGAAATCGCTGGAATGTACTAATGCTTCATCCATATCGGAGGACAATAATCCTGTCGGTTTTCAGGTTCGGGCTTTCTATCCTTCTTGATCGTGCGTTCGAAAAATCTAAAGTTCCATTAGGCGCAGATGAATGCTGAACTCGACGTCGCTTTCGCGGCGGGCGCCTTCTCGAAAAGTAAGCGCGTAAACGAGTTCCCATACGCTGCTGATACGAGTGCGGACCCCGATGCCTGCCTGCGTAAAATCCCCGCTATCGGCGTCGAAGCGTAGATCGCTGAGCAGGGCATAGCGTTCGTTGACCCGGTGGATGAAATCGAGCCGGTATTGATCAATGCGTTTGTTCAGCAGTTCCGTCGAAAGCCCCAGTTCCCAGATGTCCCCGCTTTTTAAAGCGGTGCGCGTGCGAAGCTCTTCGAGCGTCATGCTTTCCGTTTTGAACCGCGCGGACAGGTTGAATTTGAGCCAGGGCGCCGGATTGAGGAGCAATTCCGCCCAAGTGGCATTGAAGGTATCCTGCTTGCCTCTGTCAAAGCGTTCGTTCTTCTCGAATAAAATGTCCTGATAAAAGTTCAGGGCGGCAAGGGTGCGCGAGCCATAGCCGTCCGCCCGTGTCTGGAAGAGGTTTTCCACGCCGAGTCGGGCGAGATGCGCCTCCCGGAGGGCATCGACGTTGCGGCGTTGTCCAAGGTCGAGCACTGGCCGTTGCAGGTCGAAAGCATCGCGCTCAATGGCCGCGATTTCGTCCTTTGCATCCGGGTCTGAAAAATAGCGGTAGCGAAGGCTCGGTTTTACGATGTGGCGCAGACCGTCGATTTCCCAAGTCCGGTTTACCGTGGGGTAGGTTGCATAGGCGCGACCCTCGAGGTCGAATCCGATTTCAAACATGTCGCGGGTGAAGCTGTCATCCCTGAGGTCAATGAAACCCGGATCGACGGACTGGTTTGCGTAATGGGTGAGGCGCGCGCCTGCAAGAGGCGTGAAGGTGAGCCAATCCGAAAAGTGGATGGGGCGTTCGATCCGGTAGTTCAGGTCCATTCGGTCCGCTTCGGTATCTTCCCGGAATGTCGGGACATGGCGCCCGAAGTCCTCGCGCAGGCGGGCGTAACTTGCACTGAAGCGATGGTAGGCGCCGGTTTCGAAAACCGGCGTCGGCAGCATGTCAAAGCGTACTTCAGGCAGCCGCTCCTGCACGAGTTGGAAGTCGTTTGGTTGAAAACGTCCGAAAGCGGACATGAAATAATTGTCCCCGGTATAAATGCTTTCAAAATAATTGTCCGGTTGCCGGTTTTCGTCGAAAATAGCGTCCCGGAAATCACGGGTCACTTCCGAATCCGACCAATAGGACGCGGATCCGGTAAGTGTGACGCGCTCTCCGATATGCTGCTTGTGCCTCCATTCGACGAAGCCGCGGTCCTCGTCGATCGGGCGGTCAAAGATGTCTTCTTCCGTGTCGCCCTCGTCCTGAATATATCCGGTTGTCAGCGCCCCCTTTATCCATTGGTTGGCCGAGGCGTGGGTGTATTGAGCCGCGGGACCCGCCAGTGCCCCCCGCTTGCTGTAGATGTCGACATTCCCGCCCACGCGAAGCCAGGAGGTCATTGGAAACAGCCAAGTCGTTTGGAGATGGGCGCCGAGCGTGCTGTCCTGCCCGGCGTTGATATTGACGAGATAAAACGATTGGTCAAGGTTGTGGGTGTAGCCCGGCAGGTAAAAAAACGGGAAATCGCCCACACGCAACGTCGCGTTTTCCAAATCCACGCTGGCCGGATCCCCCTCGGTATACGTAACTGTTTCGGCCTTGATGTTGGGGACAAGAAGAGAGTCAGGAGGCCCGTAGTAGAGCCTCGGCTCCTGAACCTGGATTTTTTCCCGGGAGCCGCCCCCCGTTTCCCCGGACAGGTAGAACGGCCATGTCCCGGTCCGAATTCCATCGGCGGCGAAGGTTCGTGTTTGGGTGTCATAATTCAGCCGTTCGGCAATCAGCCGCGAGCCTTCACGATCCACGGCGACCTCGCCTTCAGCGTCCGCGAGACCGTACTCCTCGTAAAATGTAATGCGATCAGCCCGCACGCGTGTGTCATTGAACTTCAGCTGCGCGTCACCACGCGCGACGACGCGCTTTGCGTCCTCGTCGTATTCGAGCGGTTCGATCGAGCTGAGTTCCGGCAGTGCGGCGGAAACGGGCAGCGCGAGAACCGCGAGTGGGATGTATAAAAAAAGCCGGGCGTTATGTAGCACGGGGACGGACTATGAAAGGGGGGGGTCCTGCGGACAAGTTTTTTTATCGATGGAATTGATGCGCTTTTTCGGCTTGCGCTTCCTGCCTGCGGATAAAGCGGCGGTTCCTTCGCGAGCGAGCGCCGAACGGCAGATGGACTGGAGTTCGCGCCAGCGCTCCCAGTCGTAGTCGGGAGCATGGGCCACATGCGCCTGAAGGCTGCGCCATTCGGTGCGGGCTCGCTCGATGTCGCCCGGGCTGAGTTCATCGTCGGCCAATTCACGGATTGACCAGTCGGGCTTGTTCGCGAGTTTGAAGAATATTTCCCCGGCCCCTTCGCCGTAATCTTCCGGCAGGCCGCGGCGCAGATAGCCCGGGATGTTGCGCAGCCCGTAGCGGTTCTGGCAGATTGCGGTGAGCGGCCGCGCGGCAAGGGCCAGTGCGTTGAAACGATACCCGGCCCGGATGTTTGCGAGATCGTAGAAGAGTTCTTCGAGCGGATAGGAGATTGTTTCAAGTCCGGCGGCGATAGCGAGGCCTTCGCCGTGGTTAAAGAAAGAGAAAATGATGCCGCGTCGCGTCGGTTGAGCATGCGCGTCAATGAGGCCGAGCGCATGCCATAGCTCGGCTACGCTGCGGCCGGACAGGGCGGAGCGTGCGCCGGGAGGGGTCTGCTCATTCGCCGGCCGTGAGCCGGCGATTCGCCGTTTGCGTTGACGCGGATTCAGCAGGTGCTTGCCGTTGAGGTCGCGGTAGGCGTAGATCCCGGCTTCCGCGTAATCGAGTCGTACGAAAAGCATGTTGTCGTGCTCGAAGAGTTCGTTACTTTGTCCGCCTCGCGTAAGTTCGGGCAGGTGTGGCAGGATTTTTTTTTCAATGTTTTCGAGTTTCCAGTGTCGCGGAACATTTGCCTTCCGTCCGGATGCCCGTTGTTGTTCACGCAGGGCCTTGCGAAGCCATTTGGTGAGCTGTAGGCGACTTTCTCCGTTGCTTTCCGGAAAACGGGCCAAAGGGGCGTCGAGGCAGTATCGGCGCTCCCTGCCTCGCCCGGTTTTTCGGAGAATGCCGATCCGTATGCCGGCGAGAATTTTCGGATTGCCGAGTCCCGGCCGCCACACGCCGTTTTCAAGGAACAAGGTTTCTTTCAGTTTTGTGAGAACGGGGGCGCGGCGGCGTTCCCATACACCTTCGGTGTTTTGAAATTCAACTACGGTCCCACCGGCAAGCTCTTGTTCGAGGGGTTGGTTATCGCCTGCTTCGGGGCGGGAGGGGCAATGGTTCAGGAAGTCTTCAAGCCCGAGTCGGATCGACCGTTCGGTGAAGAGGCGCCCGGTCAGGCGGCGGGTTGCCGTGAGCGGAGATTCGCCCGCTTCGGCGGCAGACTGAAGGACGGTGATAAGGGAGGGCCAGTCGACAGGTTCCGCGCGGTGCAGATGAATGGGGGCGGCTTCCTGCAGACGCGGCTTGCCGTCGAGGAACAGGGCGGCGCCTCGTTCGTCGAGCCCGCGTCGCCCGGCTCGACCGAACATTTGGAGCAGTTCGTCCGGGCGCAGGCGCCGGCTGTGATCATGGACCCGATATTCGCGCTCCAGCACAAGAACGGAGCGCATGGAGAAGTTGATGCCGGCTGCGAGCCCGGTGGTGGCGACGATGACCTTGAGTTGGTTGGTTTTGGCAAGGTTTTCCACAAGTCCGGCACGACAGGCGTAGGGCATTCCGCTGTGATGGTAGGCGATCCGGTTTTTGAGGCAACGGGCCAGCTTCGTATCCGCGACCTTCTTTTGTTCCGGTTTGAGGATAAGGGGATCTTTTTCCTCAAGAGCGGCGGCCAAATTTTGTGCAAGTTGCTCCGCGGCGTTGCGCCGCGGGGCGAAGATAAGGATGGGGCCCAGGTTTGCGGCCAGCGCCCGGGCAATGTAACGGGCCCAGCGACCGTGGATGTTTGAGGAAATATTGTTTGGGAGCGCTTCGAGATGGAGCTCGCACAGGGGGACCGGGCGTTCGGTATGGTTGAGCGTGACGGCATTGCGTCCGCAGCGCCGAAGCCAGTTACCGACTTCTTCGGGGTTGGCTACGCTTCCACTGAGGAGAAGCAGTTGTGTGCCGGCAGGAGCCATTGCAATGGCCGGTTCGTAGTTAACCCCGCGGGAGGAATCGGCCAGCATCTGGTATTCGTCAATGACCAGCAGGCGCGGACCATGACCGGTCAAAAGGGCGCGCTTTTGTGTTTCCAGAGTAGCGACAACGATGGGGGCGTTGGCATTCAAACTGACATCGCCGGTTTCGATGCCCACATTCCAGCCGCGGGCGAGCCACTCGTGGCGTTTGTCGTTTGCGAGGGCGCGGGTGGGCACGGTGAAGACGGCTTGCCCGCTCAGGCTATGCTCAACGAAATGTTCGAAAACAAAGGTTTTACCGGCGCCGGTGGGTGCGTTGACAACAACGTCACAATCCGCCCGCAGAAGGTTGACCGCTTTCTGCTGCCAGATGTCAGGGACGGTGAGGGTTGTCGCAAATTCGCTCACGATTGAAAATCGAACAAAGGAACAGGGGGAGTTGTGGCGTTTCGGAATAATAGCACGTCTGCTTACTCATACCTTATGTGTGCGATGGATCAAATCGAACCTTCCGATGTTTGTCGCCTTGTAGCCGTGACGGGCGTGCCACCA
>JBKGYB010000005.1:0-28251 GCA_046546295.1 Opitutales bacterium
CAAGGATGGCGCCTGCAAAAAGATGTGCATACGTCCGAGGGCGTCGCCCGAGGCTCAGGCGATGTAGCGCCTTTGGCGCTAAGGTTGACGCACATGCGCTAAGCGGGACTGATAGAGAGCGATCGCTTTTTTGAAAAGAACTCACAGTCCCGCCTAGTCGGCTGTAACAGGTTTTCTTTGTAGCGTGCTGCTTTAGCAAACGGCAGATGCAGGGCGGCACCGCGCGCTGTGCGCGAAGACGCTCGCTGAAGCGTCGCGCTACCAATTTCCGAAAATTTAAATGTTACAAGTTATTAGCGGCGTCGGTTCTGCGATGGGGATTCTGAACGTCTGAATGAACTCGGGCAATAGCCTTATCCGAGCCTGATAACGTTATCGTGGCGCCGATTTCAAAACATAACCCTTTGTCCTAAGCTTGACAGAATGCCCGGGTGATCAGGTCGCGGATCGAGAGGATGCCTGCCAGTTGCTCCTCGTCGGCACACACAAGGAGCTTGTTGGTTCCGGCGCGGATCATGATGTCGATGCATTCTTTGACAGGGGTTTCCGCGCGTACTTTTGGCAGGTTCGAAAGTTCCAGTTCGCCCGCCTTTGTTGTATCATCAAAACCTGCATACTGCAAATGGTCGTAAAAGGCCCGGCGGGTTAGTACGCCGCACAGTTTGCCGCTCGCTTCATCGATGACCGGGTAGAAACTGTGCCGCTCCCGGTTCAACAAGCTCAGGGTGTCCTGCAAGCCGTCGTTTGATCCGAGGCGCACGACTTCTTGTGTCATGAGCGAAGCAGCCCGCGATTCGAGCAACTCCTGCGGGAACGTTGCTTTCATGCGGTTGATTTCTTCTGTTGTTCGGTATTGCCGGGCCGAGCGTTCAAGCATTTGCCGCAGTATGGCGCTGCTCCCGAAGATGGAGATGAATTCTTCGCTGCCCACGCCCACCAAGCTTGTCCGCTCCGCCGCGGTTGCGTTGAAGCGCCATTTTTTGTCGGCGAGCATGGCGCGCTCCCCGAAAAATTCGCCTGCGCCGACGGTTTTTATCAGGGCTCCGTCCGTGCCCGTGATCCGAATACTTCCGCTTCTGACAATATAGAAGGAGAAGGCCGGGTCCCCGGCCTGGAAGAGAACATCGCCTTTTTCCAGATAGGCCTCCTGTAGTGTTCGGGTGTAGCGCGGGTTGAGCAGGTTGATGTCGCGCGGGAAAAAGAGATCCAGCGTCCAGTCGATGACGACCCGGAGCTTCCGGTCGAGCCCGGGAAGTTTTGCCAGATAAACGGTCCGCCACATCCACCAGGCAATAAATCCGGAAAATTTGAATCCCAGTACTTCAGCGACAGCGGTGCGGTGTCCGATCGCGGCAAGCTCGCCAAGCCCCTCGAAGGAAAACGGACGCATCGGCTTGGACTGTAAAAAGGCGGCCACGTTTTTTCCGAGCAGCTTGCCCTGCCGCATCGCGAATTGAGCGGTCGGCGGGGATTCCCCGCCGTCAGGCAGGGGAACGGCGGCGCAGTCGCCGGCCGCCCAGAGCCAGTCATAACCCGGCGCCTGCAAGGTGTTCCGCGTGACAATCCGTCCGCGGGAAGTTTCAAGTCCGGCGTCCTCCGCGAGTTGTGTAACCAGGGCGTGCGGCTTCGTGCCCACGGTGGAGACCGCGGTGTTGCTGTCGATTCCGGTATCGTCGTCGAGAAAGACCCGGTTCGCGGTCAGTGCTTTGACGCGTTTGTTCAATATAACGTTCAGACCCCGCCGGCGCAGTTTTGCTTCCGCGTATTTGCCGAGTTTTTTACTGAGGGTTGGAAGCAGGTGATCCCGGCTATGGATCAGGTGCACCTGAAAATCCTCCGGCCCGATATTGCTGTAGTATTGGTTTATGCCTTGGAAGAGGTCGAGGATTTGTCCGGCCGTTTCGACCCCGGAATACCCGCCACCCACGACCACGAAAGTGAGCAACCGGCGCCGTCGAACCGGGTCGCTTACCAGATTGGCTTCCTCGAAGCGTGAGATCACGGTGGCGCGCAGCTTCATGGCGTCGCCGACATTCTGCATGAGATAGGCGTGTTCCGGCATTCCGGGCACACGGCTGACATCCACCTGGGCGCCGAGGGCGACAACCAGATGCCGGAAGCGAATGACAAAATCCGGCGAAAACGGGCCGGGCCGGAGGGTGAGTTCCTTGTTTTTGAGATCAATGCTCTTAATGGTCGCTTTGTAGATTTCAAGACCCCGACAGAGGTGGCGTATCGGGTTGACCACATGCCGGGGCGAAATGGAGGCGCTCGCGACCTCCGGCAGCATCGGCTGGAAAACCATGTGGTTCTCGTCCGCGATCAGTCCGATGCGTCGGGGATTGCCGCGAGTGGCAATCTTCGCCAGACTTTTGCCGCAATAAACCCCGGCAAATCCACCGCCGAGTATTGCCAGTTCAAGGTCGATTGTCTTTTCCATTGGCTCTGTTGGGGATTTTTGCAGGATAATGTTCTATATTTGTTATGAAAAACCAATCCACCACAAAAACAGGAGCGGATAAAATGATGAGCGCCGGATCCCGTATTGTCGGACAACTGCGGCGCAAACTGCCCGACCGGGTCTTTACGGATCAGGATAGCCGGTTCCGGGCGTCCGTCGACAATCTTCGGCTTTCTTTCCTTCCGGAAGCCGTCATTCGTGTGAAGGAGGCCGAGGAGGTCGGGACCGTGCTTCAGCTCGCCCATCGCCATGGGGTTGCCGTCACCGCTCGCGGCGCAGGCTCCTCCAGCACCGGCGCCGCCGTGCCGGTCCGCGGGGGCTGGGTGATCGATTTGTCGGAGTTGAACAGCATACAAATCGACCCGGTGTCGCGGATGGCCACGGTCGGCGCCGGTGTCGTGACGGCCGACCTGCAGCAGGCGCTTGAGAAATACGCACTGTTTTATCCGCCCGATCCGTCTTCGAAAAAATTTTCCACGATCGGAGGCAATATCGCCTGCAATGCCGGCGGTATGCGCTGCGTGAAATACGGGGTTACCCGCGACTATGTGCTCGCGCTGGAGGGCTTTCTGGCGGATGGAAGTCCGGTGAGGTGGGGCTTGCCCCTGAAGAAATACGTTTCCGGTTTAAACATTCGCGATCTATGGATCGGGTCCGAAGGGACGCTTGGTATCGTGACCCGTGCAACACTCCGGCTCCTCCCGAAACCGGCCGACCGGTGGACGGCGATGTTCGCTTTCCAGACGGAAGCCGTAGCCTTACAAGCGGTGAACTCGCTTTTACAGGCGGGCATAAATCCATCCATTCTCGAATTTCTCGACTGCCAGACCACCGAGTGCGCGGAACAGCAAATCGAGCGTCCGATCTTTCCGGACTGTCCGGGAGCGGCTTTGCTGATGATCGAACTCGACGGGCAGCGGGGTGAAGTCAACGCCGAGCGGCGCAAACTCGTCGCTTGCCTGCAGGATTCCGCGGTTTCCCAGCGGGTGGCACGCGATGAAGAACGTGCCGAGAAAATATGGGATACACGAAGGACCTGTTCGCAGTCGATGTTCGCGCTCGGCGACAGCAAATTGAATGAGGATGTGGTGGTGCCGGTGCACAAACAGGAGGAGCTCGTTCGCTATTCGCTCGCCCTGAAAAAAGAGATCGGCCTGGCGACTCCTACTTTCGGACACGCGGGCGATGGCAATCTGCATGTTCATATCATGTACAACAGCACGGATAGTGACGAAGCGGAGCGGGCGAAAGCCGGGATCAAAAAACTTATGCGGAAAGTCGTTGATCTCGGGGGCGTCATTACCGGCGAACACGGCATCGGACTCGCCAAGATCCCGTTCATTGAGTACCAGCACAATGAAGCGGAACTTGGCGCGATGCGTGCCGTAAAAAACGCGCTTGATCCGAAAGGCATCCTCAACCCGGGGAAAATTTTCGATCCGTTCGAGGTTTGGGATCATCCGACCGTTGACGTGCGGCTGCCCTGGGATCATCGTTGATCCTAAAAAGATTAGTACAACCACTGATGGACACTGATCCCGCTGAGCGGGACTGATTAGCAAAGGGTTAGCGACTTTTACTGCTTCGCCTGTTCGGCGAAAGGCCTAATATTCATAAGTCATTATTGATCAGTGTTCATCAGTGTTGATCAGTGGTTCAACTGCGGAATGCAGGTTGATATCCACAGACGCGCGAAAAATAGCATTCTCATATGACACGGGAAAACACGCTTCTTATAGGATGGACCACTGTTGAAAGTGAAGCCGATGCCCGACGTCTGGCCGCCGACTTGGTGAATGCCGGTTTGGCCGCCTGTGTTCAATTGGACGGCCCGATCTATTCCGTTTTTCCCTGGAAAGGGGCGGTGGAGGAGGCGTCCGAATGGCGCCTGATGGTAAAATTTACCGAGGCGAGGGAGGGCGAGGTCGCGGAGTTCTTGGATAAGCGCCACCCGTATGAAACCCCCGAGTGGGTGACGGTACGCGCAAGTCACGTTGCTTCCGAATACCTGAAATGGGCCCGGGAGGTCACGAGCAGGTAGAATCAATCCGGCCTGGACCCCCTGTTTCCTGATAAACGCAAGGTGGCACAGGCTTCCAGCCTGTCTCCAAAACCCGTCACAGCCAGGATGGCTGTGCTACCCCATAGCGTGAGTTTCCAGCCGCTGAGCCAGCCTGTTCTGAGCCTGCCGAAGTGGTCGAAGGGGTAAAGCTGAATGTCAGCATTCTGTCACGCTCTTTTCCAAAGGCGTGGGACGTCGTTTAACCTTTAAATAATCCTTTGCGGCACCGGCCAGTCCAACGTCCGACAGAATGCTGCTGACAAGAATGCTTTGGCTTTTGGGTTGATGGGGAGGGAATAAGCCGTCTTAATTCATGCTCCCATGACAGAAATGATGCCCGAACCTGCGAAAGACGGCTATCCTCCGATTGAGGATTACGGGATTATCGGGGACTTGCGCACCGCCGCGTTGGTCGGCCGGCG
This sequence comes from Opitutales bacterium, assembly GCA_046546295.1. GTDB lineage: Bacteria > Verrucomicrobiota > Verrucomicrobiia > Opitutales > Coraliomargaritaceae > JBKGYB01. The sequence continues at coordinate 4,946 of JBKGYB010000005.1, forward strand.
GGGGTCGATCGATTTCATGTGCTTCCCCGAATTTGATTCCCCGTCCGTTTTTTGTGCCAACGCCGACCGGGAGCGGGGCGGACGTTTTCAAATCGAGCCCCTGCTCGATGACATGCGGGAAAAACACCTTTATCTGCCGGACACCAATGTACTCATCACACGTTTCCTTTCGGAAGGGGGGATTGCGGAAATTTCCAACTACATGGTGCTTGCCGATGAATCGGAGAGCTGCGAACAGGCGCTTGTGCGCCGTGCGAAATGCGTGCATGGCGAGGTCTCCTTTCGCCTGCGCTTCGCGCCGCGTTTTGATTATGCGCGGACCGGGCATTCCGCCGTTCAGGAAAACGCCCGTTCGCTGCTGTTCGCTTCCGAGGGGAGCGATGGATTGAGCCTGCGCTTGATCGGTTCGGTCGATCTATCCATCCGGGAAGAGGACGGCTATGCGGCGTTTACCCTGCGGGCCGGGGAAAAGGTTAATTTCGTGATGGAGGAAGCGAAGCCGGGGCATGCGTCGCCTTGTTCGGAAGCGGGATATTCAAGGGATACATTCAAGAAAACCTGCGACTTCTGGCGCTCATGGATCGGGCGGTGCCGATACAACGGGCGCTGGCGCGAGGCGGTGCACCGTTCGGCGCTGGCGCTGAAACTTCTTACTTCACGCAAGCACGGCTCCATTATTGCGGCTCCCTGCTTCGGGTTTCCGAATGAAGTGGGAGGCGAAAGGAACTGGGATTACCGCTTTACCTGGTTGCGTGACGCCTCTTTCAGCACTTATGCCCTCATGCGATTGGGCTATACGGAGGAAGCGAAAGGCTTTATGCGCTGGCTCGAGGCCCGCATCAATGAACTGGGCGCGGATGAAGTGCTCGAAACGATGTACCGCATAGACGGTTCGAAAGTCGAGGGGGAAGAACATCTGGATCATTTGCGGGGTTATGCCGAATCCCGTCCGGTCCGCATCGGGTCAACCAATCAATCTCAGTTGCAACTGGATGTTTTCGGCGAAGTCATGGATTCAGTGTATTTATATGACAAGTACGGATCGCCGATTTCCCATGATCTCTGGAAAAGCCTCCAGCAAATAATCGACTATGTATGTCGTCATTGGCGGGATGAGGATTCCAGTATATGGGAAGTGCGCGGAGGTCCGCGCGAATTTTTATTTTCCCGTGCGCTCTGCTGGGTGGCCCTGGATCGCGCCATTCGCCTGTCCGTAAAACGCGGGTTGCCCGGACCCGTCGAACACTGGCGACAGGAGCGCGATGCAATCTACGAAGATATTTTTTCGAATTTCTGGGACGATGAGAAAAAGAGCTTCGTCCAATACAAGGGCGCAAGAGCACTCGATGCATCAGCGCTCATCATGCCCCTTGTACGGATCATCAGCCCGACGGATCCCCGCTGGCTATCGACCCAGCGGGCGATCACTCAAGAGCTGGTGGAGGATTCCCTGGTCTATCGCTATAATGTGGGCGAGGCGTTTTCAGATCGACTGGAAGGCGCCGAAGGCACGTTTTCGATCTGCTCTTTCTGGTATATAGAATGCGTCGCGCGTTCCGGGGATTTGCAGAAGGCCCGATATTTGTTCGAAAAAATGCTCGGGTATTCAAACGATCTCGGTCTGTTTTCCGAACAATTGGGGACGAAAGGGGAATTTCTCGGCAATATACCCCAGGCTTTCACGCACCTTGCGATGATAAGCGCCGCCTACGATCTGGACAGACGTCTTTCAGGGCATCATTCCACCCGCGTAAGCGGTGGCATGGGCTGAAGGTCGCGGGGGTGTGTTTTTGGTTCGGCTGCAAGAATCGCATTGCTCTACTTCCCTGTTTCCGCAAACGTGCCCGGATTTCATCATTAACTCATGGAATTTTGGCAAGCATTGGTCTTTGGAATCGTTCAGGGCTTAACGGAGTTTCTTCCGATTTCGAGCACAGCTCACATCGTGGTGGCCCAATACCTGATGGGAACGAATTTTGCCGGGCTCTCGTTGGAAATATTCCTGCATTTAGCTTCGGTTCTCGCTGTCATTATCTACTTTCACCGGGATTTGCGCGCCGTCATTTTAGGGTTTTTCCGGTTTTGCCTGAAACGTTCTTCCGAAGACCGACCGCTTTTTTTCTTCGTCCTGTATATACTTGTCGCCACAATGATCACAGGGATTTTGGGGACGCTCCTTACGAAATTTATGGGGGATGGCCTGAAATCACCCCTCGTCGTTTCGGCCGCTCTTGTTATCACCGGATGCTTCCTGATTTTCGTTGAGCGCATGCGCCATTACGGGGAACGAAAAGACGCCGACATGACTTTTCCCGACGCCTTGCTGGTCGGTCTCGGCCAAACGGTGGCCGTTCTTCCCGGGATTTCCCGCTCCGGTTCCACTTTGGTGACGGCCCTGTTGGTCGGGCTCAACCGCGAAACCGCGGTCAGGTATTCATTTCTTTTGGCGATCCCGGTCATTCTGGGCTCCGCGGTCCTTGCCGTCGAAGATATTCAGGACGGCGCGTTTCAAGGGATCGGCTGGTCTTCCTTGGCCGCCGCGTTTATTGCTGCTTTTATCTCTTCGCTCGCCGGTATCGTTTGGCTCATTAAGTTCCTTCAAAAGAGCAGATTAATTTATTTCGCTTTCTACTGTTTTGTTTTCGCTTTGTTCATCTTCTTTTACTTCGATCCGGAAACAGTCATGGCGATCGATTGAGGGTGGTTTCACTGGCCTCTGAAAAATTTGGAAGTTTATTCAAACAAGTGGAAGAGAAATAATAAATTATATACGGATTGACAATGGAAATGCCAAAATGTATATATTTATTATGATCGCTCGAAATCTCCTCCCATCTCTGAAACAAGCCGCGCGTCAGTATAAGGCTGCTTAAAGGACGCTACAATCGCTGGAAAGAGCCAAATTTCTATTTCTGGCGTGAGAACAACGGTCTGGAGGTGGATATTCTGGCGGATCAGGCGGGACGACTGGCGCCCATCGAAATCAAATCGGGTGCGACCGTCAGCAACGATTGGTTTCAGGGGCTCGAGCGCTGGCGCAAGCTGGCGGGCGAGGCGGCCGGGAGCGCGCGATTGATCTACGGTGGTGACGACGCTTGGGTTCAACGGGAGACGGAGCTGATCCCCTGGTCGGAATTGGACGGGCTTGCAGGGGCGCTTTAATCCGCATCCTTGTCCGTTGCCCGTTCGGGGCCGCGATAGAGTCGAATTGCTGCAGTTGTTTTTTAGGATCTCCTTACTTTGTGACGGTCTTTTTTACGGTCTTGCCAGTCGTCTTTTTCTTGGCGCCTGTTGATTTCTTGGCGCCCGTTGATTTCTTGGCGCCCGTTGATTTTTTCGCGCCCGTTTTCTTAGCCGCGCTTTCCGTGTTCGCGGACTTTTTACTTGCGGTCTTTTTCGCTGCGCTGGAGCGGGTTCCGGTCGAATTGCTTTGGTTGCCCGTGCTTTCAGGAGCGGTTGATTTTCCAGTCGCTTGAGCTCTTTTCTTTTTCGCCGCTTCCACGGCTTTTCTGTCTTCCTTAGCGGCTTTCTCCGTTTTCTTAACGACGTTTCTTGCGCAGTCTTCGATTGCTTTGAAAGTCGTATTCAGGCAGCTGCCGATTTTTCTGGCGGTCAGGTTCTTGGCGTTCTTAAACGCTTCGCAAACGCGTTTGCCGCACTCGCGGCTTTTCGTCTTACTCTTTTCAACCAAAGCTTTAGTCTGATCGGATGCCTCGTGCTTTGCATCGTTAGGCCGGTCCGCTTCGTCTCGGGATTCCTGGGCTGGGCGTTTTTTGGGGTTGTTGTCCGTCATAATTTTTGGGGATTCAAGAGGGTGTTTGTAGAGTGCCGCTTATATAGAGGACAATCCGTGCCGAAGTCAAGGGTGTCGTCGTTTAATCGGAGTTACGGCACACGTTGTGAAGTTCGTGCGGGAGTCATGTTTTTTTCAGAGTGAATGCGGCTGGATTTTTATCAGAATTTGAACCACCGGCGTAATGCCGGCGCAAAGTAAATGACAAACAGAGCTCCCAATGCGAGATAGGCGAACCATTTTGGAAAAATGTCCTGAACTTCTCCGACCTGAGCCGTGACATTGATGGCAAAATAGGAGACCAAGCCATCGGCTGCCAGCCCGATCGCAATGGAGGTGACGCCGATGGTTGCGGCATAGACCCCGACCGGGGCAAGGCCGAATTCCCGGCGCAGGACAGCAAGCGTCGCAAGACTGGTCATTGGGGCGGCGAGAAGAAAAACCAGGGCGGTGCCCGGAGAAATCCCCGCGATTATCATGGCTGCGGCGATCGGGGTGGCCGCTTGGGCGCAGAGGTAAAGCGGGATGCCTATCACGGCCATCACCAGCATGGCCCCGAAGCCGCTGCCGTATTCGACGATTGATTCCGGGGGCGCCCACGTAACCAGCGCCCCGGCGAGGGCAATGCCCAGCAACATCCACGGGCCGGTGTCTTCCAATACGTCGGCAAAGGCGTAACCCAAGCCCTCCCTGGTTCGTTGCAAGGGGGAATGTGACGATTCTTTGTTATTCGCGGAAGCGCCGCAGCAGTCGTCATCACAGCAGGCGTCCTCCGTAGTATCGCCGGTATCCGCTGTAATTGCGCGGCCCGGCGCGCAGGCCACCAGTAACCCCGTTGCAAGGGCGCTCCCCACAGCGCCCAGCGGTCGCAGGATCGCCATGAACGGTCCCATCAGGGCGTAGGTCAAGGCCAGGGAATCGATCCCGATGCCCGGCGTTCCCACCATAAAGGCGGTGGTCGCGCCACGCGAGGCTCCGCCGCGGTGCAGGGCGATCCCGGTCGGAATGGCGCCGCAGGAACACAGCGGCAAGGGTGCGCCGAGGACGGCCCCGCGGGCGATGGGGCCGATGCCCGGGCCGCCAAGCCAAGCGGCGAGCCGATGCTCGGGGATCCAGCCTTTGATCACACCGGCTATCACCAGCCCGCCGAACAGCCAAGGGGCCACTTCGAGGGCGATTTCAAGGATGTTGATTAATACGTTCATCGTAATTACGCAGGATTCAGAATTCAGAACAGCTGTCGAATAAGCTTCCAATAACTTGCAATCCTCTCCCTCCACAGCGGACTTGCCTTGGAAATATCCGCGTAATCAAGATCGCGAGCGAGAATCAGATAGGAAAGTCCGGCATCCCGGTGTAAATTTGAGCGAGGAGTTTCGTTTAATATTGCCTCATGCGGATAATTGGAAACATTTTTTCTCAGGCCTTGCAAGACGAAGACAATCGTCTGTTGATGGCCTCTTCTCCGATTTTTTTTATGCATCTCGCGGCACTGGGCGCTTTTTCACGGGCTTCAGCTGGGTGGCCGTAATTGCTCTGCTGCTGACCTACGTGATTCGCGTGTTTGCATTGACCGCAGGCTTTCACCGCTACTTTTCACACCGGGCTTTCAAAACCAGCCGGGTCTTCCAATTCGTGCTCGCCTGGGCCGGCACGTCCGCCACTCAGCTCGGTCCGATGTGGTGGGCCGCAAACCACCGCCAGCATCACCAGCATTCGGACACTGAGGCAGACATTCACTCGCCTCTCATAAAAGGCGCCTTTTGGGCTCACATCGGCTGGGTGATGTGTCGCGCTTACGGTTCGATCCAGCATGATCGGGTCAGGGATTTAAACAAGTATCCGGAACTGCGCTTCATCGACCGGTTTCATGTGCTGCCCGTGGCTTCTTTGATCGGGTTGCTCTATGTCGCGGGCGCCGGGCTGAATGCCGGCTACCCCGGGCTCGGGACAAGCGGCCTGCAATTGGTGATGTGGGGCTTCTTTGTCAGCACCGTGCTGGTTTATCACGTTACTTTCTGCGTTAACTCGGTGACGCCTTCAAGAAATTCGACAATCCGGAGGCCATCCGGGAATACCTCTTGAGCGGTCTTGAGCCCATCAATGATATCCAATTCATCTTCGACAAAATGATTGCCAAGGACGGCGATTATTACCTCAGCTGGACGATGCGGATTGATTTCAAAAAGACGCCTCCCGGTACTTGGGAGGAATCCATCGGGATGACGCATCTGCGCTTTAACAGTGAAGGACGTGTGATTTTTCACCAGGACTATTGGGATCCGACGGACATTGTTTATCGCCGCATCCCGATCGCGAAACAGTTGATTGCCTACGTGAAGAAAAAATTGTAGCCACCGTGACAATAATTTTCATCCAAACTCTGAGCAAAAGACGTGAATTCACGACGATAGAAACAAAAAGAGAGGGTTGCTATTATCCTGAAATCCGTTTTGAACGGGTGCATGCAAGTTAATGCACGGATTTCCAAAGAGTGGCGCCGCCGGATGATTTTCATGTTTATCATGTTGTTCGGTATTGCGGCCTGGTTTTTGTCCGACGGGTACGTGAATTGGCCGAAAGAAACCGCCCGCCATGTGGAATTTGCCAGGATTGCGGATGAATTGATTGAGGCGGGAAAAGCGGAGGACATGGAGGACACGGCTGTCCGGGTGGCTTGGGAGCGTCATGCCCTGGAGGCGGGTTACCCGCCGGATATACCTAAAGAGCGAACGGACGATTCAATCCGGAATCAACGGGTGATTGGTTGGACGCTGATGACTGGCGCTTTGCTTTTCGCGGTCTGGATCGCTTGGAATCACCGGCGCTCGGTGCGTGCCGAAGGCGATATTGTCTACGGCGCTTCCGGCGAACGCGTTGATCTCAACTCGATTGTGGCAACCGACCGTAAAAAGTGGAAGAAGAAGGGCATCGCCTACGCTATCTACGAGGCCGGTGGCAAGCAGCGTCGTCTCACGCTGGACGATCATAAGTTCGCGGGTTGTGAGGCCATCCTGCTGGAAGCGGAGAGACGGATTCGAGAGCGCAATGGCGAGGCGACGGAACCCGAAGAGCCTGCAAGCAGCGAAACAGCGCCAAGCGCTTGAAGGCATACGGCTGGTCGCTTCTCCTTCACCCGTTGCTTGCAATCAGGTCGGCATTTGCATACGGCTCTCAAGTACAAATGAATACGCGGTGGAAATGCATCCGGAATGCCTGAGGAAATGCGACAGGATAACACCCTGACCGGTGTGCTCGAACGCTTTATTTTCTATAACGAGGAAAATGCGTATTGCGTGGCGGAACTCAGCGTGCCCGGGGAATCGCGGCCGGTCACCGTGCTGGGGCGTCTGCCCGGCGTTCAATGCGGCGAAACACTCGAATTGAACGGGCGCTGGACACGGCACCGGGAACACGGCGAGCAGTTCAGCATCGATAGTTTTACCTCAAAGCTTCCCGCTTCGGTTCACGGCATCCGCAAGTATTTGGGCAGCGGAATGGTCCACGGCATCGGCAGGAACTATGCGAGTAAAATCGTCGACCACTTCGGCGCCGACACCCTGCGGATTATCAGCGAGGAGTCCGGCAGGCTGCACGAAATCCCCGGCATCGGAGAACAACGCGCAAAAGCCATAAAAACGGCATGGGACGAGCAGCGCGCCGTTCGCGATGTGATGATGTTTCTGCAGACTTACGGGGTGACGCCCGCCCAGTGCGTGCGCCTGGTCAAAAAGTACGGCAGCGGCGCAAAGCGCATTCTTCAGGATCAACCTTATCGTCTCGCGGAGGATATTGAGCGGATCGGGTTTAAGACGGCCGACAAAATCGCGCTTAATCTCGGCTTTCCCACTCAGTCAAAGGAAAGAATTGATGCCGGCGTCCTGCACACAATGAGTGAACTGGAAAGCGACGGGCACACGCTCGCTACGGAAGAGACCCTGGTTGAGCGCGCCGCCGAACTGCTGTCGCTTGATCCATCTTTTGTGATCACCCGCATCCGGGAATTGATCAAAAGCAATCGCCTGCGCTCCGTCGAAGCGCTGGACGAACAGGAACAGCATATCGGCCCGGCCTGTCAGCTGCCCCAAACGGCGGATGCTGAAAAACGGATCGCCGAGGCCGTCGCCCGGATCGCTTCCGCAAACTCCGGCCTGCCGGCGATAAAAATAGATGCCGCGATTGAATGGGCGCACAAGCAACTCGGTGTGGACTTTGCCGACCGGCAAAAGGATGCCCTGCGCACCGCATTGGAGCAGAAGGTCGCCATCATTACGGGGGGTCCCGGAACCGGCAAGACCACAATCCTCCGCGCGCTGACCGATATCCTGCAGGCCAAACAGGCCAGGGTGCTGCTGGCGTCTCCCACCGGAAGGGCCGCCCAGCGCCTGGCCGAAGCCACCGGTATGCCCGCTGGCACCGTACACCGTCTCCTCAAATACGATCCCGCCACCCAGGGCTTCGTGCACAACCGGGACAATCCCATACCCTGCGACTACCTGATCCTCGACGAGACAAGCATGCTCGACAACCGGTTGGCTTCCCGCCTATTCCCGGCCGTTCCCAGGAGCGCGCATCTCCTGCTGGTCGGGGATGCCGATCAATTGCCTTCCGTCGGCGCCGGCAATATACTCGGCGACCTGATGAGCGGGCCGCCCGCAGCCGTCACGCGTCTGGATACCATCTACCGGCAGCAGGACCAGAGCGGGATCATTGCCACCGCCCACCGCATACTGGAAGGCGAAGCCCACCCCGGACGCACCTACCAAAGCCTCCGCGAGCTGGATCCCGCCGAGGATGTCAACTTCATCGAAGCGGACGCCCCCGAAAAAACCCTGCAGGCCATCCTTTACCTCGCCCGCGAATACATACCTAAAAACCACCGCCTCGATCCCATTCGGGACCTCCAGATTCTCTCTCCCATGCACCGCGGGCAGACGGGTATCAGTAATTTAAATACACAGCTGCAGGAGACTCTTAACCCCGCCGAAACGGCGGCCGCACGCGTACGGGCAGGCGACGGAAACGCCCCGCCGGGTCAGACGCATTTTCGGGAAAAAACCGGCAAGCGGCTCCCCTTCGAAATCGAATACGGCGGCACATCCTTCCGCATCGGCGATAAAGTCATACAAACTCGCAACAACTACGACAAAAATGTATTCAACGGTGATTCCGGCGTCATTCGCTCGATAAGCCCGGACGGCGGGACCCTGACCGTGACCTTCAACGGCAACGCCGAGGGCACGGATTTCACCAAAAGCGAACTCGGCGAACTTCAGTTGGCTTACGCGATATCGATCCACAAGAGTCAGGGCAGTGAATACCCCGTGGTCGTCATTCCCTTGCTCAAACAGCACTATCTGCTCCTGCAACGCAACTTGATCTATACCGGGATCACCCGCGCCCGCAGGAAAGTTTATATCATCGGCTCAACCGATGCTTACCGTATGGCGGTGCAAAACCATAAAACCGAAGTGCGCCGCACGCATTTGCGTCAACGCTTGCGGCAGGCATAAAAAAGCGCCTCCCGGAGGAGGCGCTTGAGAGGACACGTTGACCCGTTATTTATTCTTCCGGCGGGAGCATTACTTCGTCAATGACGTGAATGACGCCATTGCTGGCCCATATGTCTGTCTTGACAACGTTTGCACCATTGATGGTGACACCGGAGTCGGATACTTTAACCGTTACATCTTGACCGTTGACGGTTGTTACATCGCCGGACTCGACATCCTTCGCTTTCACCTTGCCGGGTTCTACTGCCGAAGGCGCATTGTATCCGGCTCATGCTCTTCCGGAAGCCGGGGCCTTTATCCTACATTCCGCAGTTGAAACCACTGATTAACACTGATGAACACTGATCATTAACGACTTATGGATATTGGGACATTCGCCGAATAGGCGAAGCAGTAAAAATCGCTAACCCATTGCTAATCAGTCCCGCTCAGCGGGATCAGTGTCCATCAGTGGTTGTACTAATCTTTTTAGGTTTATCGAGGCGTTTGCCCATGCCTGCGGCGAGAGTTCCCGGGAGTGGCGGGGCGAGCGAGGCCCGGGGGACGGTTCAGTCCGGGGTCACCGGCAAAGTGATCTCGGAATCGCAGGGGCGAGAAAAAGCGGCGTTCATTCTTACCGGCTTGTACGAACCCCGGTTGCGGGCGGTATCAGACAATCCTTGGCGGGTCGGACATCGACCCTGAAGTTGCTGTCGCTTTCGATTGCCGCCTGTATGCGGACGGCGTGATGCGCAGGAGCTGACGGAATTGGCGGGTCATGCTGCTTTGGTCGGGGTGCCCGCATTCGTCGGCTATGACAAAAGCGCTTGATTTTGTTATTCTTCAAGTGCAACATCATACGAGCTCGAATTGATAACCACAAATCGTTCATACCATTATGTCACGTCCAGTTACTCTATTCACCGGCCAGTGGGCCGATCTGCCAATTGAAACGCTTGCCGCCAAGCTCAAGAACATGGGTTACGACGGCGTGGAACTCGCCTGTTGGGGGGACCATTTTTCGGTCGCCGAGGCGGGTTCCGAAAAATACCTGAAGGAGAAATGGGAGTTGCTCGCCGACAACGGGCTCAATTGCCACTCGATTTCCAATCATCTGATGGGTCAAGCGGTCTGTGACCGGATTGATGAGCGCCACAAGACGATCCTTCCGGAAGCGGTCTGGGGTGACGGCGATCCGGAGGGCGTCCGGCAACGGGCGGCTGAGGAAATGAAAGCAACGGCCCGGGCCGCGCGTGCTTTTTTTGATGCGAAACCGGCGAATTTGCCGAAGGCGGACATCCCCACCACAGTCAATGGATTCACCGGCTCAAGCATCTGGCATTTGCTGTACGGCTTTCCACCTGTTGCCCCGGAAACGATTGAAAAAGGCTTTGAGGATTTCGGCAATCGCTGGGGACCGATTCTGGATGCCTTTGATGCCGTGGACGTGTGCTTCGGGCTGGAAGTACATCCTACCGAAATCGCATTCGACCTGGCGACAGCGGAACGGGCGATCAAAGCCGTCAAGGGTCACCCGCGCTTTGGATTCAACTACGACCCTTCCCATTTGGGTTATCAGGGCGTGGACTACGTGAAGTTCATCCGTATGTTTTCGGACCGGATCTATCATGTGCATATGAAGGATGCCTGGTGGGGCCATGGCGACGGGACCGTCGGCGTCTTCGGCGGGCACACGGAATTCGGGGATCCGCGCCGCCAGTGGGACTTCCGTTCGATCGGTCACGGCGACATCAAGTTCGAGGAAATTATGGTGGCGCTCAACGATATCAACTACAACGGCCCGCTTTCCGTGGAGTGGGAAGATGCTCGGATGGATCGTTTTCACGGCGCCGCGGAAGCGGCCGAATTTGTGCGTAAAATGGATTTCCCCGGCAGCGAGCTCGCATTCGACGCCGCATTCGAAAGTTAACCGCAAATCAAAAAAATTATTATGCAAGCAACTCGTAAACTACGCTATGGCATGGTGGGCGGCGGACGCGATGCGTTCATCGGCGCCGTGCACCGCAGCGCCGCCGCCCTCGATGGGCAGACCGAACTGGTAGCCGGCTGTTTTTCCAGCAATGCCGAAAAATCGAAAGCCTCGGGCCGGGACCTCTATCTCGATGAGAACCGCGTCTACAGCAGCTACGAGGAAATGGCTGAAAAAGAGGCCGCCCTCCCCGAAGACCAGCGCATTGATTTTGTCTCCATCGTCACGCCCAACCGGATGCACTACCCGGTGGCGAAATGCTTCATTGAGCACGGCATCCATGTCGTGTGCGACAAGCCCGTAACCTTTAACCTCGAGGAAGCGAAGGCGCTGAAAAAATTGATCGAGGACTCCGGTCTGGTCTTTGCATTGACGCACAACTATACGGGTTACCCCATGGTGAAAGAGGCCCGGGAGCGCGTCCGCAACGGCGAACTGGGCAAGTTGCTGAAAGTCGTGGTTGAGTATCCCCAGGATTGGCTGCAAACCGCGCTCGAAAAAGAAGAACAGAAACAGGCCTCCTGGCGCACCGATCCCGAGCAGGCCGGACAATCCTGTTGTATCGGGGATATCGGGACACACGCCGAAAATCTGGCGCATTATATTACGGGGCTTGAAATCGACAGCCTGTGCGCGGAATTCACCACATTTGTAAAAGGCCGCGCGCTTGAGGATGACGGCAATCTGCTGCTCCGGTATAAAGGCGGGGCCAAAGGCATCCTCTATGCGTCCCAGATTTCCACCGGAGAGGAGAACAATCTCACGATCCGGGTCTACGGCAGCGAGGGAGGCCTGGAATGGCGCCAGGAAGATCCGAACAAACTATACCTGAGCCGCGCCGGGCAGCCGAAGCAAATATTGACGCGAGGCAACCCGTATTTGAGCGAAGCCGCGCAGCGCGCCGGCCGAATTCCTCCCGGTCACCCCGAAGCCTTTATTGAGGCGTTCGCCAATGTGTACGCCGAAGCGGTTCGCGCCATTCGCGATTATGAAGCGAACGCGTACCAGGGATGCGACGGCTATGATTTTCCCACTGTGGACGACGGTCTTACTGGTATGCGCTTCATTGAGACCTCCGTCGCGAGCGCCGGCTCGGATGCGAAATGGACAAAAATGGTCGATTAAATGTTCTTTACTGTTGACGGAGTCTCCGTGCTGTACAACTTGCTTGAATCCTAAGGGGCCGTAGCTCAGCTGGTAGAGCGCCTGCATGGCATGCAGGAGGTCGTCGGTTCAAGCCCGATCGGCTCCACCAGTTTTCGCAAGAGAGGATTACGCGAGTATCGGATTCAGTTCGGGAGCCGATTCCTCCGCGTGGGATCCGGTTAACGGGTAAGTGTATTCCTCGCCTTGGAAGTTGCGCATGACGATTTCCTTGTCGGTCAATTTTTTTACATACTCGGGGTTGATTGGGATCTTTCCCCCTCCGTCGGGTGCATCAATGACAAATTGGGGAATGGCATATCCGGTGGTGTGCCCGCGCAGGGCGGCGATGATTTCTATGCCTTTGCGAAGATCGGCGCGCAAGTGCGCGCTGCCGGTGATGAGGTCGCATTGGTACAGGTAATACGGGCGGACGCGCATCATGAGCAGGCGATGAATCAGGGAGGCCATCGTTTCCGCGTCGTCGTTGATGTCCTTGAGCAGGACGGATTGGTTGCCAAGGGGAACCCCCGCGAAGGCCAGGCGCTCACAGGCGGCGCGGAGATCGTGCGTGCATTCCTTGGGGTGGTTGACGTGAATGCTCATCCAGATCGGGCCGTGCTTTTTGAAAATGTCACAAAGCTCGGGCGTAATGCGCTGGGGCAGAAAAATGGGGATGCGCGAGCCGATGCGGATGAATTCAACGTGTGGGATAGCGCGCAGCTCCCCGAGCAGGTGATCCAGTTTCCGGTCGGAAAGCAGGAGGGGGTCGCCTCCGCTGAGCAATACGTCGCGGATTTCGGGGTGGTTGCGTATATATTCGAGGCCGCTTTCGAATTCCGGATGGAAATTGTAGTCCTGGGCGTTCGAGACGAGCCGGCTGCGCGTGCAATATCTGCAGTATGCGGCACAGCGGTCCGTCACCAGAAATAACACACGGTCCGGATAGCGGTGGACGATGCCTTCCACAGGTGAGGTGTTTTCTTCCCCCACCGGATCGAGGCGCTCCTCGGGAGCGACATGCATTTCGCTTTCGCGCGGTATGACCTGCCGCCGAATCGGGTCGGCGGGGTCTTCCGTGTCGACCAGATTGAAAAAATACGGGGTTATGGCGAGAGCCAGCTTCTTGTTGGCAAACAGACAGCCCGCCCGCTCATCGGGGGTCAGTGTCATGTGCGCCTCAAGCTGCTCCAGCGAGGTGATGCGGTTTTTCAGTTGCCATTTCCAGTCGTTCCAGTCCTCGGCCGGCACGTCTTGCCAGAGCCCCTGGCCGTGAAACCAGTTTTCAAGAGCGTCTTTTGGATACATATTTGCTGTCTTTGGAAGAGTAGGGTGTTCCTGATAGTACCCGGCCCGGAATTATTCCCCGCGACCGAATTTTGCATTTGACGTTATTGATCTATTCATATACTTAAATATGTCAATGACAGCAGTGGAAAAAAAACCGGATCTTGAGACCCTCGCCAAGCAACTGTGGGCGATCGGTGATCCGGTGCGTCTGGAAATCCTGCGTATTTTGCCGACGGAACCGACTTGTGAGAACGCCTGTAATGTTTCGAAGATAGCGACGCGGATCGGGCTGTCCCAGCCTGCGGCTTCCCACCACTTGCGGGTTTTGCGCCAGGCGGGGCTGGTCGCGAACCGGAAAATGTGTCGGGATATGATTTACTGGGTGCGCCTGGAGGAGTCGCGGGAAGTGGTCGATGTGTTGCGCGACGTCCTGCATTTTTCGGATGAAGCGGACGATGAGGCTGGTTTGCCGGAGGAATAAGCCTGGTTTCGTCCGCTGGCCCCGGTTCTTTTTCGGAAGCGCTTTGTCGACGGAAACGCCAAGGTTCCGATTGGCAGCGCGAAGCGAACGAGAACAAGAAGCTTGCAACCCGGCGGGGTATTCTTCCTTTTTAGTGCTATGAAAATAGTGCTCGCATATTCGGGAGGTCTGGACACATCCGTATTGGTCAGCTGGTTGAAAGCGCATTACTCGGCGGAGATCATTACATTTGCCGCCGACGTCGGACAGGAGGAGGAACTCAATGGCCTGGCGGAAAAAGCGCGGGCAACCGGCGCTTCCGCGCATTATACAGTGGACCTGGTCGACGAGTTCGCCGCTGATTTCATCTTTCCCATGCTGCGGGCGAATGCGGTCTATGAGGGACAGTATCTGCTGGGCACTTCGATCGCCAGGCCGCTCATCGCGAAGGCACAGGTGGCGATCGCGGAGCGTGAGGGCGCGGATGCGGTGGCGCATGGGGCGACAGGCAAGGGCAATGACCAGGTGCGCTTCGAGTTGGGCTACGCCGCCCTTGCTCCGGGATTACAGGTGATTTCCCCGTGGCGGATGGATGTCTTTCGGACCACCTTTCCGGGCCGGAGCGAGATGATCGATTATTGTCTCAAGAACGGGATCGATGTGGAGGCGAGCGCTTCAAAGCCGTATTCCATGGATCGTAATTTGCTGCACATTTCGTATGAGGCGGGCATTTTGGAGGATCCCTGGTTTGATCCGACGACTGAGGACAACAAGGCGATGTTTAAACTCACGGCTGCGCCGGAGGATGCGCCGGATAAGCCGGAGTATGTCGAGCTGGACTTTGAGAGCGGCGACTGTGTGGCGGTCAACGACGAGAGAATGAGCCCGGCGGCGGCGATGCGGTCGTTGAATGAACTGGGTGGCCGGCACGGGATTGGCCGGGTGGACTTGATCGAGAACCGTTTCGTGGGCATGAAGAGCCGGGGCGTCTACGAGACGCCGGGAGGCACGATCCTTCTCCATGCGCACCGCAACATGGAAAGTTTGACCATGGACCGCGAATTGATGCACCTCCGGGATGGATTGATCCCGCGTTATGCGGAGCTGGTGTATAATGGTTTCTGGTATGCGCCGGAACGGGAGGCCCTGCAGGCGCTCGTGGATGACTCCCAGAAGACGGTCACGGGCACCGTTCGCTTAAAATTATACAAGGGCAACGTGACCACTGTCGGGCGCAAGTCGCCGGTCTCCCTGTATGATCCGGATGTCGCCTCGATGGAAGGTGTGGCCAGTGATTACAACCCGGACGACGCCAGCGGATTCATTCGGTTGAATGCCTTGCGCTTGCGCCGTCGCGCGCTCGCTCAGGGCGGCCCGGAAGTCGCATCCGAAAGCCGGATCGAAAGAAGCTGAGCAGGGACCGCCGCAAGGCAGAAGGCGCCCCAAGGAATAAGGCGCCGGGCTTCCGGTTCCAGCCATCAGGAATTAAGTATCCGCTATCAAATTGATAGCGAGGCTTTCTATCTCATTCTATGACGGCCCAATATATTAGCTGGCTTGCTTTAAGCTTCGGTTTGTTAGGTTTGCTCGCCTTAATCATCGCTCCGCGCACTCATACCGCTGAGGGGTTTTTTCTCGGTCGTGATGATGCGGGCAATGAGCCAGGAGTCTGGACGCTCACTTTTTCCCAGGTTACTACTTGGATTTTTGCCCGCTCGCTGCTCAATGCGGGCATACTTGGGTATTTTTTCGGCATCGCCGGAGCGCTGGCCTACACCGCCTATTACGGTTCCTTTCTCACTGGCTGGCTGATTGTGGATCGGTTGCGCTTTCGCCACGGCGCCGGCAATATTCAGGGGTATCTTCGACTGGCTTACGGCAAAACCGGGGATACCCTTTATAATATCCTCATTGCCTTTCGCTTGCTCAGTGAGGTGTTCGCTAATCTCCTGGTGGTGGGAATCATATTTGGGTCTTTCAGTGAGGCAGCAGGAGATATCGCTATCCTGGGCGTGGCTCTTTTGACCTTATTATACTCGATGATGGGTGGGCTTCGCGCCTCGCTCCGAACCGATATTCTGCAGATGGCTTTGCTTGGGGCGCTCCTTTTCCTCCTCACGGTGTTTATGCTTGCCCACACCGATTTCAGCTTCATCGCCATGGCTGCCAGCAGTCCGCAATGGAGCAGCCCGGGCTGGACGCTGTTGCTTGTCGCATTGGTCCAAGTGTTGAGCTACCCTTTGCACGACCCCGTGATGATGGACAGGGGCTTTCTCGCATCACGGTCCGTTACAAGAAAAAGCTTCTTCCGCGCTTTCTGGATGTCCGCCGTGTGTATCTTTGCCTTTGGCAGTCTTGGGGTTTTTGTCGGCCTGCAGACAAGCGGGGAGAATGAGTTTCTCCCCGGGGTGGAGACGGTCTTCGGCCTGCCGGTTATGTTTATCCTCTCACTGGCCCTGCTGCTATCAGCGGCTTCCACTATGGATTCAACCTTTTCCAGTGCTTCCAAAATGATTGTTTCGGATATGGGGATTGGACAAAAAAACCCGACTCGTAGCGGTCGTCTGGCCATGCTGGGGTTTGCCTTGTTCGGGCTGTTCCTGGTATTTTACGGAACAGATGACCTGTTTGCTGCGGTTGCCGTCAGCGGGACCGCCTCCATGTTCCTGACCCCGGTGATCCTCTTTAACATCTTTTGGGAACGACAGGTCCGTCTCTGGAGCCTGGTCGCGACTTTCACTGTAGCAATCTGCGCATCGGCGACCTATTTCCTGGAAAATTCAGGCAAGGTAAACTGGATCGGGAATTTAACCGGCGTGGAACACAGCTATAGCAAGTTGCTGCTGGTGGTGCTGCTGGTGCTTGTTTCAGGCATCGCTTTTTATATCGCCGGTCTGCAACCGCGCGCAAAGCGCTGATTGCTGTTCAAAGAAATGGCGCTGTCACACTCAAGCTCGACTCCCGCAGTCCGGAAAGGTCGCCCTGGTATAACATTTGGCCGCCGGCTTCGCCGCCGTCGGGTCCGATTTCAATGACATGGTCGGCGTCCTTGATGATGTCGAGGTGGTGCTCGATCACGAGTACCGTATGCCCGTTGTCCACAAGGCGATGGAGCAGTTCAAGGAGACGTTCGCAATCGCGGGCATGCAGGCCGATCGTCGGTTCTTCGAGGAGATACAGGTTGCCCTGTCCTTTTCCATAGTTGCGCTCTTTCATTGAGGGCAGGCCTTTTGCCAGTTCGCTGACAAGTTTGAGGCGCTGCGCTTCCCCGCCGGATAGGGAGGGGGAGTTTTGGCCGAGCGTGAGGTAGCCGAGGCCGGTCTCGACCATGAGCTCAAGGAGGTTTTTCAGTGGCGTGTGGAAATCGAAGAAGGCGGCCGCTTCCTCAAAACTCAGGTTGAGGACGTCGGCGATGTTCTTCCCGTTCCATCGAATCGCATCGAGCTCGGCGCCGTAACGATGGCCGTTGCAATCTTCGCAGGTGACATAGGTGTCGGGCATGAAGTTCATCTCCAATTTTATGCGGCCGGCCCCTTTGCAGGTTTCGCAACGCCCGCCCTTGGTGTTGAACGAGAAGGCGCCCGCCGTGTAACCGCGGAAGCGCGCTTCCGGCAGGCTGGCGTAAAGTTCGCGGATTATGTCAAAGGCCCCGATGTAGGTGGCCGGAGTGGAACGGGGTGTTTTTCCAATCGGGGATTGGTCGACTTCAATGGCCTTTCGTATGTCGTGCGCGTTGTGAAGGCTGTGGAAGGGGGCGTGGCGTGTGTTTTTAAAAGAAGACCGGGCGTGGGCGGATACCCCTTCTTCCGCGAGCCCCGTTCGTTCGAGGTCCGCAGGTGTGAGTTTCGGGTTGTTTGTTTTGATCGCGGTTTGGACCAGCGGTGTGAGGAGGTCGCGGGTGAGGGTGGACTTGCCGGCGCCGGAGACGCCGCAAAGCACGCAGAGGCGTTGTTTGGGAATATGGAGATCGAAGCCCTTGAGGTTGCGGAGATTGGCGCCGCGGAGTACAAGCCATTGCTCGCCGCCCTTTTTTCGACGCGGGGTCCAGGCTGCCGGGATGGGACGGTATTTGCCCCGCAGCGGATGTTGCATCGCCTGTCGCAGATAGCGCCCTGTTAACGAGGTCTTGTGTTTGCGGAGTTGTGCGAGCGTGCCACAGGCGACGATTTCGCCTCCGTGGATGCCGGCCCCGGGGCCAAGATCCAGAATGGTGTCCGCATGGGCCATCGTGTCTTCGTCGTGCTCGACGACGATCAGGGTGTTGCCGCGCTCGCGCAGTTGTTCGAGCGACTGGATGAGTTTGGCGTTGTCGCGCGCGTGCAGGCCGATGGAGGGCTCGTCGAGTACGTAGAGCACTCCGGATAAATTCGAGCCGAGCTGGGCGGCGAGACGAATGCGTTGGGCTTCGCCCCCGGACAGTGTGACGGTTGAGCGGTCCATGTTTATATAGTCCAGCCCGACACGGTTCATGAAGCGAAGACGCTCCTCGATTTCGGGGCGCAACTCCTCAAGGACAGGCCCGGTGCGTGCGTCGGTGGCTACGTTTTGGAGGGCCTCGAGCAATGCTTCCGGTGTGCGGGTCAGCAGTTCGGGCAGCGAGAGTGTTCCGCCGTCGAGCAATGGCAGTTTGACCGCCCGGCTGAGGGCATTCAGGCGGGCGCCGCCGCAATCGGGACAGGCTTCATTGCCTGTGAGAGGAGCGGGGTCTTCAATCGCATCGTCTTCGTGGAGTTCTTCGGAAAGATAGCCGTAGCCGCGACAGGTGGGGCACCAGCCGCGGGGACTGTTCCAGGAAAAGTGCTTGGGATCGAGTTCGGGGAATGCTTCTCCGGTTGAGGGATCCGTGCGCCGTGTGGAGAGCCAGGATAGAATGCCCTTTCGGGGATGCAGCAAAAAGGCGGTGCCCTTTCCGAGGCGCAGGGCCTCGTCCAGACGTTCCCGGCGTGCTTTCCGGGTTTTTTCGGCACTGCCGGCACGGCTGCCGAAATCCCCGAGCACAAGTTCGATGTCGTGCTCGCGGTAGCGGTCGAGTTTTTTAAACTCGGCTACCGGGGTGAGTTTTCCGTCGACCCGGAGCAAGGCGTGCCCGTGATCGCGGGCCCAGTCGGCAAGCGGCTGATGGTGCCCCTTTCTGCCTCGTACCAGCTGGGCGCAGAGGTAGAGATGAGGGGTGCCGGGCTGGTTTTTGAGGAGGGATTCGAGTCGCTTTGCCAAGGCGTCCGGTGTTTGACTGACTACGGGAGTATCGGTCGAAGGCGTGTGTTGTATCCCGATGCGGGCAAAGAGCAGTCGCAGGTATTGAGCGACTTCGGTGATGGTTGCGACGGTGGACTTGCGGGTGCCTTTGGTGACCCGTTGCTCAATCGCCACCGTGGGTGCAATGCCGTGAATTGCGTCCACTTCGGCGCGGGGCATTTGCTCCACAAACTGTCGGGCATAGGCGGACATCGACTCCATGAAGCGGCGCTGGCCTTCGGCGTATATAATATCGAAGGCGAGCGATGACTTGCCCGAGCCGGAAACTCCCGTAACCACACTGATCGCGTTATGAGGAATCCGCGCAGTGATGTTTTTTAAGTTATGTTCCCGCGCTCCTTCCACATGAATGACCGCGTCCTTACGTTTTTTCGCGGTGTATCCGCCTCTGCTTTCGGCCGCTTGGGCAGGTGGGGCCGGGACGGATTTTCCCGGGGTCAGGGCATCGCTTATGTAGGAGGCTGTTGCGCATTTTTCCCGGGCAATACGTTCAGGCGGACCTTCCGCCACGATTTTGCCGCCGTCTTCGCCCGCGCCGGGCCCGAGTTCGATCAACCAGTCCGCTACCTTGAGAATGTCGAGGTTGTGCTCGATTATCAGGACGGAGTGCCCGGCATTCGTCAGGGTTTGAAGAACATGGATCAACCGCCGTACGTCCGCTCGGTGGAGGCCGGTGGTTGGCTCGTCCACCAGAATACAGGTGTGCGCGCTTTTTTCTGCGATACCTCCGAGGTAACGGACCAGTTTGAGGCGCTGTGACTCGCCTCCGGACAAGGTGTTGAGAGGTTGCCCCAGTTTCAGGTAGCCGAGGCCGACATCGACGAGGGGCTGAAGGGCACGGGTAATTTTCGGCTCATTGCGGAAGAAGTTGAGCGCCCCCTCGACATCTTCATCAAGCAGGTCCGCTACGGAACGTCCGTGGCTGGCGATTTCCAGGATCTCCGGTTTGAAGCGCTTCCCTTCGCAGATTTGACACGGCACGTAGAGGTCGGAGACGAATTGCATCTCGATTTTTTCGTAGCCGAGGCCGGAACACGCTTCACAGCGACCATCCCCGCTGTTGAAGGAGAAAGAACCGGCGGTCAGGCCGGCGGATCGGGCGCTGTCCAACCCGGCGAAATATTTACGAATGGCCTCCCAGGCTCCGGAAAAGACCGCCGGATTCGAGCGTGGTGTTTTGCTGACCGGACTCTGGTCGACGAGTACGGAACGTAGAACCGGAACTTCCACGACGAGGTCTTGCAAAGGGGCGGGGTTTTCGACCGGTTCGCCCTTGCGTGCAAGCAGGTTCCGGTGGATTACATCATCCAGGAGGGTGCTTTTCCCCGATCCGGAGACCCCGCTCAGGCAAACCAGGCGTTGCTGGGGTATGTGGAGATCAATGTTTTTCAGGTTGTTCCGGCTGGCCCCGTAAATCGACATGCGGGGCGCGTCGAGACAATCGCGTCGTTCGTCGGGCGCTTTGACCTGTTCTTTTCCGGAAAGAAAGGCGCCGGTCAGTGTCCTTGACTTTAAAATACGTTTGTAGCTTCCGGAAAATGTCAGCTCGCCGCCCGCGGCGCCCGGAGCGGGACCGATTTCAATCAGGTGGTCGGCGGCCCGCATGATGGATTCGTCGTGCTCCACGACGACTACGGTATTGCCGAGATCAGTCAGCCGGCGGAGGATTTCGACGAGGCGGTCCATGTCGCGGGCGTGTAGACCGACCGATGGCTCGTCCAAAACAAAAAGGGTGTCGGTCAGGGAAGAGCCCAGACATGTGGTAAGGTTGACCCGCATGGTTTCGCCGCCGCTCAGGGTGCGTGAATTGCGGTCAAGAGTGAGGTAGCCGAGACCCACTTCCCGAAGGAAGCCGAGCCGCGAACGTATGGATTCAAATGCGGCTTCCAACTGACGGCCCTCGCCGGATGTGCCGGCAGTCGGATTTTTTATACCGGCCGCCTTCGGCGCAGGAAGTTCCAGGAACAGGTCGTGGAGGTCGCTGACGCTCTTTGCATAGAGTTCGGGAAGCGTGAAATCGTGCCATTTCCAATTGAGCGCCTCGGGCTGAAGACGGGCGCCACCACAGCCGGGGCAGATGTTATAGCTGCGGAATTTTGCGAGAAACACCCGGACGTGCATTTTGTAAACCTTGCTCTCCAAGTAGCGGAAAAAACGCCGGATACCATACCAGCCGGGACCGTCTTCGACATAGCCGGGTTCACCTTCGAAAACAAAGGTCTTTTCCTTTTCCGTGAGTTTGTCCCATGGGATATTTGTGCGGATTTTGTGTTTGCGGGCGGCACGCTTCAGGTCACGGAGGCATTCGCTGTAAACTTCCCCCTGAAAGGGTCGGATGGCTCCTTCCTCGATTGAGAGGGAAGGGTCGGGGATGACCAGACGGTCGTCGATTTCAATGATCCGTCCGAAGCCCCGGCACTGCGGACAGGCGCCGACGGGTGAATTGAAGGAAAAAAGCGCCGGTGTTGCGGGGCGAAAGGTTCGTCCGGTTTCGGGGGAACGGAGCCCTTGGTTGAAACTGCGTAGAAGTTGGCCCCTTGGGTCCAGGATGGAGATGCGTCCTTTTCCGAACCCAAGGGCATGTTCCGCTGCTTCAATGAAACGGGCACGCTGACCGGGTGTGATTTTTATTCGATCCTGTACGGCCAGCAGCTCGGAACCGGCGTTCAGCGCTTCCGGATTCAGTTGCTCCAGACGCGTGATCAAGCCATCCGCAGCTACCCGGGTAAAGCCGCGGCTCTTCAGCGTGTTGCAAATCGATGTCCACGAAAAGTTTTCGGGTTTTTCAATAGGGAAGGCGATCACCCGGTCGCCGTCCCGGTGCTCTTTAAGCAAGGTCTTCCATATCGTCTGAGGGTTGTCGTCGGTTACAGGTCGGCCTGTCTCGGGATCAAAGAGAGTGGCAACACGCGCGAACCAGACTTTAAAGTAGTCGCACAATTCGGTTATGGTACCGACGGTGGAGCGCGAACTCCGAACTGTATTCGACTGTTGAATGGCGATGGAGGGACGGATGTTCTCGACCGAGTCAACCTTTGGCCGGTCGAGCAGCTCCAGGAACTGGCGGGTGTAGGGGCTGAAGGTTTCAACATAGCGTCGTTGACCCTCCGCATGGAGGGTTTCGAAGACGAGTGAGGATTTGCCTGCGCCACTCAGGCCGGTTACCACGGTGAGACGACCGATTGGCAACTCCAGGTCAAAGTTTTTCAGGTTGTTTTGGCGGACCCCGTGGAGACGGATCTTGGAGTAGGAAGGTGGCATGCTGGATTCTTGAAGAAAAAGTTGCGGGGTCGGGTTATTTTGCGAGAGAACGCTTAAGTAAGACCCGCGGCAAGCCGGGTCAAGGCGGGGGTAGGGAAACCGCCATTGTCTCAATCCGCACCGCTCTTCCGCACGCTTGCTGCGACATTTGAACCTAAAAAGATTAGTACAACCACTGATGAACACTGATGGACACTTATTACCAAGGGGTTAGCGATTTTTACCGCTTCGCCTGTTCGGCGAAAGGACCAATATCCATAAGTCGTTAATGATCAGTGTTCATCAGTGTTAATCAGTGGTTCAACTGCGGAATGTAGGTTGAAGCAGGTCTGAATGGCGCTCGCGCCACGACATCAGTTCAAATATAAAGCGGGATAAAACCAGCCATCTTGACAAAACCGCAACCTGAGCAGAGATCCCGGAAGTTCGCCTGAAAAACCACCGGCACGATCCGGTTTATTTTTTCAAATTGATGCTTGCTTACTCGGAATGCTGATCAAGAGCTGCGGCCGGCAGTCCGTGCAACGGATCATGGAGCGCTCGCTTATTGCTGCTTCCGGGCGGGCTTCTCCCGCATGCCCGAGACCACTGCCAGATTCTCCAACCCCGGCTGCGTACACG